>NZ_PJBU01000011.1:0-10126 GCF_002863645.1 Psychrobacter sp. MES7-P7E
AAAACTAGTGGTGAAATATTTAGGTTTTTTTAATCTCATGAGTGTTTTACTCAAAAGTAGGTGTGATGATTGTAGAGACCAAGATATTAGTGATTATGATGAAAGTTATACAGAAATAAAAAGAATAGGATTATTCTAGATGATTATTATTATTATTGGTACGGTAGCTTCTAGTTTTTTGGGTTTCCGTGCTGACCTGATAAAGGTACTGATTCAGAAAAATCATATTGTTTATGCGTTCACGTCAGAATATACAAATTCGGAACTAGAAAAAATTAAGTTGTTAGGTGCCATGCCAGTCACTTATGAGCAAAAGCGAGGTGGTTTAAACCCTTTGGTAGATGTAATATCAACATATCTCTTAACAAATAAAATTAAAGCTATAGCACCGGATTTAGTATTTTCTTATTTTTCTAAACCAGTAATATTTGGTACTTTGGCAGCTAGATGGGCTAAAGTACCTAAGGTAATAGGTATGCTTGAGGGATTAGGGTATACCTTTACTAAGCAACCCAAAGGCTTGATAAAAAGAACGCAATTAATAAAGCAAATACAAATAGCGTTGTATAGAATTTCTTTACCAAGGTTAGATACTCTCATCTTTCTTAACCCAGATGATCCAAATGACCTATTGGAAGAATACTCAATAAAAGTTAGAAAAGTAGAGGTTTTAGGGGGGATTGGTTTAAACCTTGATGACTATAGTTATTCAAACAACTACCCTAAAAACCCAGTATTTATTTTCATAGCAAGATTATTAGCAGAAAAGGGTATTCATGATTATATAGCCGCTGCTAAAATTGTAAAAAATATATATCCACAGGCAAGGTTTGTTGTGTTAGGAGCAATAGATAAAGTAGCTTTAGGTGCGTTGACAGAAGTAGAACTAAGACAATTTATAAAGGCGAGTATTATAGAGTATCCAGGTCATGTTAATAATGTTTCAGACTGGATAACAAAATCTAGCGTATTTGTTCTTCCATCTTATTATCGTGAAGGTGTGCCGCGCAGCACTCAAGAAGCGATGGCAATTGGAAGACCTATTATCACTACTGATGTACCTGGTTGCCGTGAGACGGTTATTGATGGAGTAAATGGGTTTTTAGTAGAAAAATGGAACCCAAAAGCTTTGGCAGAGAAGATGATTTATTTTATAGAACATCCTGAACAGATTAAAAAGATGGGTGATGAAAGCTACAAGCTAGCACAAGAGAAATTTGATGCAGATAAAGTCAATAAACGACTAATAAATATGTTGGGTTTATAAATGATAAAACGACTGTTTGACATTGTAGGTGCAACGACAGCGTTAGTAGTACTGTCTCCTGTCTATGCTGCAACTGCATACAATGTGAGTAAAAATCTTGGCTCGCCTGTTCTATTTCGTCAGATTCGTCCAGGTCTATATGGTAAGCCATTTGAGATGATAAAGTTTCGCTCAATGAAGGATGATATAGATGCAGATGGCAATCCTTTGGAAGATGGCGAGCGATTGACATCGTTTGGTAAAGCGCTGCGTAACACCAGCCTTGATGAGTTGCCCGAGCTTTGGAATGTCATAAAGGGCGATATGAGTCTAGTGGGCCCGCGACCATTATTGATGGAGTATCTACCCTTATATAATGATGAACAAGCGCGCCGACACGACGTCCGCCCAGGTATTACAGGTTATGCTCAAGTTAATGGTCGCAATGCTATTGGATGGGATGAAAGGTTTGCACTGGATACATGGTATGTGGACAATCAGTCACTGTGGTTGGATATCCAAATTTTATTTAAAACAGTGAAAAAAGTTATTGTTAAAGATGGCATCAGTGCTGAGGGCGAAGCAACTATGAGTAAATTCATGGGCAATAGTATTAATGAAGAAATGCTTTAAAAGTACTCTTTGCTGGTAGCAATACAGTTAATTAAAAAAGTTGCGTATCAAGCAAATCATGATAGATAGTAAGGTTAATAACATAGTGAGCAGTTTATCGTAGAGCGTGACACAACATTAGACATAAGTACCATAGAGGAACATATGCTAAATACCCCTTTTTCACCTTGGCCAAAATTCACGCAGCATGAAGCCGACGCTGTCAGTCGAGTGCTACTATCTAACAAAGTCAATTATTGGACAGGCGAAGAATGTCGTCAGTTTGAGCGAGAGTTTGCTGACTGGGTAGGTAGTAAGTACGCAATAGCATTGGGTAATGGCACCTTGGCATTGGATGTCGCGTTACAAGCACTCGATATAGGTGCAGGTGATGAGGTCATTGTCACACCGCGTACCTTTATTGCCAGTATCTCATCAATCGTTAATGCAGGTGCGACCCCCATCTTTGCAGATGTCGATGAAGCAACTGGCAATATCACCGCTGAGACCATCACAGCTGTATTAAGCGACAAGACGAAAGGTATCGTGTGCGTCCATTTAGCTGGCTGGCCATGCGATATGGACAGTATTATCGCACTGGCAGATGAGCATGACTTATATGTTATTGAAGATTGCGCACAAGCTCATGGCGCACGATATAAAGGGCGAAGCGTGGGCAGTATTGGTCATGTTGGGGCATGGAGTTTTTGCCAAGATAAAATTATGACCACAGGAGGTGAGGGTGGTATGGTCACCACCGATAGTGAGCTACTATGGCGAAAAATGTGGGCGTATAAGGATCATGGTAAGAGCTATGCGGCAGTCTATGAAACGGAACAATCACCTGGCTACAACTGGCTCCATGAGAGCTTTGGCACCAATTGGCGTATGACTGAGATGCAAGGCGTTCTGGGGCGTATTCAACTGGAAAAAATGAGTGAGTGGACAGCTAGACGGACTGTTAATGCGCAAGCCATACTAGAGTCCGTCTAGCAAATGGGAGTCCAAAGGCTACCTTTGTGTGCCGAGACTAGAGCATTTAGCGCAGTTCTCAAATGCTAACCATGCTTACTATAAATTATATGTCTATGTGCAGTCCGATAATCTACCTACTGGTTGGACACGTGACCGTATTATTGAAGCAATTAACAATCAAGGTGTGCCTTGCTTCTCTGGATCTGCGTCAGAAGTATATTTGGAGAAGGCCTTTGATAATACAGGGTTGCGTCCAAGTGTTAGATTGCCAATGGCAAAGCAGCTAGGTGAGAGTAGTCTGATGTTTCTAGTGCATCCTACGCTTACGGCGGCTGAAATTGAACTGACAATACAAGCGATCGATAGCGTGTTTGATTCGATGGTCGAATAAAATGGCAATGAATGATTATTTTTAGAAATTTACTTTGTGGTCGATGCTACTCTTACTAAAAGCATAAGGTACATTTGCCTATATATAAGCAATACTGTTTAATTGACTTATTATGAAAATTTATCAGTGCGCAGGCTTTATCTTACGCTAGGATTTTGTAGCGTACACAGGTACAATATTACTCTTAGTCAAAGATTGACGAACCAAAGGACAGGCATGCAAAGTATTTGCGCGCGCTGTCTTTATTTTTTTATATCGTACCCTCTATTGGAGTTACTATGTCTACTGCCCAAGAATCCGCTACCGTTTTGGACGGCAAAGCACTTGCCAAACAAATAGAACAGGATCTGCGCACGCGCGTAGATACGATTAAGGAAAAGACTGGCCGCACCCCAAGCTTAGCGACGATATTGGTTGGTGACGATCCAGCCTCTGCCACTTATGTTCGTATGAAAGGCAACGCCTGTAAGCGTGTTGGCATGGACTCTATACGCGTTGAGATGCCGAGTGCCACGACCACTGAGCAGCTCATGGCAAAAATAGATGAGTTAAATAGCAATCCAGATGTACACGGCATTTTGCTACAGCATCCTGTTCCTGAGCATATTGATGAGCGTGCTTGTTTTGAGCAGATTGACTTATCAAAAGACGTCGATGGTGTGACTTGCCTTGGTTTTGGTCGTATGGCGATGCAGCAGTCAGCTTATGGCTCATGCACACCGCAGGGCATCATGCATTTGTTAGAGCATCATAATATCGAGCTATCGAGTAAAGAAGCAGTGGTCGTAGGGCGTAGTGCTATCTTAGGTAAGCCAATGGCGATGATGCTATTGAATGCCAACTGTACAGTGACGATCTGTCATTCAAGAACTCAAGATTTGGCGGCGCATATTAAGCGTGCAGATATCGTAGTTGGTGCAGTAGGCGTACCTGAGCTTATTAAAGCGGAGTGGATCAAAGCAGGAGCGGTTGTTGTTGATGCAGGGTTCCATCCGACAGATGATGGCGGTGTTGGTGATATCGAAATGACAGGTATGGAAAACATTGCCAGCGCTTATACGCCAGTACCAGGCGGCGTTGGACCGATGACTATCAACACGCTTATTCGCCAAACGGTCGATGCTGCTGAAAAATCAGCGGGTTTGAATAAAGGCTAAAAAAATAGTCATACGAATACTGATTGCCGATATATAAGGAGCCTGAGGTAACATAGACTCAGGCTAAATCAACCACATTTCAGTTGATAGGACCTAAACATGGCTAAAAAAAACGTAGGTGTTCATGAGCGACTACAAAGTATTGGTAGAGAGTTTGTCGATGTCTGTCATTACGTTATTTTATTTCTAATCAGTGTGGTTGTCGTTTGGACAGCTGGGAAAGAGTTTATTTATATTGTCCAAAAGGGTTCAGCGGATCTAAAAGACATATTGATGTTATTTATTTACCTTGAGCTACTGGCTATGATAGGTATCTACTTTAAAACCCACCGACTGCCAGTACAGTTTTTGATATTTATTGCCATAACAGCATTGTCACGACATTTGGTGGTTGATGTGCAGGCTGTTTCAGACTATTTCCATTTATGGCTGCTAGCGACAATTTCCGTGGCCATCATGCTACTGAGCGGTTCTATTGTAATCCTGACTTGGACGGCCAAAACATTTGGTCGCCCAGAGGATAATCTTGATAAGCAGCATGCAAACCTAACGGTTAAAGCGCTATTGCCTGATAATGCTCAAGCGCCCGATAGCCATACTAAGCATCGCCGTGAATAATAAGCATCGCCGTGAATAATTAGATAGCAATACAAAAAGATAGCAACATAAAAAAAGAGCGACCAGTGGTTGCTCTTTTTTTATGCCTAGCGTTTGGTATTACAACCATTTCAATCTTTTAAAATTGTAGTACAGATAGCTACATAAGGCGATAATTATGGCCATAATAACAAGGTAAGAGTATTTCCAATGCAGCTCAGGCATAAAATCAAAGTTCATGCCATAGATACCAGCGATAGCTGTCGGTACTGCCAGAATACCTGCCCATGCAGCGAGCTTGCGCACGACTTCATTCTGACCCATATTGACCATCGCCATATAGGTGTTCATCACCACGCTCAGCATTTCATTAAGACCATTAATAGCATCTAGGGAGTGCAATAGGTGATCGTTAACATCGCGAAAGTAAGGCTTAGCGGCTTGAGAAAATCCAGAGATAATCTCACTTTTTTTATGATTGATAAAAAAGCTACAGATGTCTTGCACAGGTAAGATGATGGCGCGCATATGTACTAGTTGCGATTTAAGCTCGTAAAGATTTTTTAGCGTGCCTTTATCAAACTCAGAGGTAAATACATAGCGTTCTTGCTCGCGCAAGTAACGGCCCAATCGATCGGTAATCGGCATATAGTTATCAACGATAAAATCGAGGATAGCATGCAGTACAAAGATAGGGCCCATGCGTAACTTCTCAGGACGACGATGACAATGCTCACGTACTGGCGCATAAGAGTTTGACGGACCATTGCGAATCGTAATGAGGTAGTTTTTACCCATAAATATCGCAGTAGTACCATAACGAATGACATTGTCTTCTAGCTTGGCCGTACGTAGCACCACAAAGACCATGTCATTATCGTAGTTTTCGACTTTGGCACGTTGATGATCAGCAAAGGCATCTTCAATCGCAAGCTCATGCAGGTCAAAGGCTTCCTTTACTTTGACCATGGTTTCTAAGCTTGGATCATATAGCCCAAGCCAAATAAACTGACCGTTGTTCCCTAGCGTACGACTCACATCGTTGAGCGCCACTCTATTAAGATTCTCACCTGTTTTACGTGAATAAGCGTAGCAATTGACCACTTCGCCTGCACTTGATGAATCAATATCTTCATAGCGTTCAGAGTCAGGATCGTAGACCGTCATGGTCTCAATAGTATCTTCAGTAGTGGCGTCCACATCACCATAGATATAACTATCATCATCGTCCAAATAGAGATGCTTGTCATTCATATTGGCGTAAATATGATTCATATTGGAATCAGGCGCAATATGCGCCGTTTTTTTAATCAATTGATTATTATCATTTTCCATATACTTTCCTGTCATATAATAAAAAAATTCAATAATCCAAATATGCTGTGAAAGCTGCTACGGTTTTATCGTGTGCCAATATTATCTATAGGGCATAGCTTTTTAGCGTATCGATATCTACCAATGCCAATAGGCTCTCGTGACACGCTTCTAGTTTAATTTGCGGTGCAATATCGAAGTCCAATGCTTCAACCCAACGTAGCGCGCAGATGCACCAGTAGTCACCAGGTTTGAGACCAGGAAAGTTGTATTCAGGTAGTGGGGTAATTAGGTCGTTACCGCGACTGGCAGAGAAGTTTAAAAACTCGCTGGTCATCTTGGCGCAGACGGTATGTTGACCGACATCGTGATTGCCAGTATGGCAAAAACCATTGCGATAATAGCCAGTAATTGGATCGAAACAACAGCTGGCAAGTGCGGTGCCTAAGACATTGGTTTGGTTGATGGCAGGGTTTGGGTGGTAATCAGATGACATAAGGCTTCCGAGATAAAAATATGTGTTAGTGTATCATGAGTCTGTGTTGATGACGCTGCCGTAATCGCGCTCATTATCTTATGGTTAACAAAAAATAAACCTCTCGGCTATTCACCTAATATTGAGCCAAATACATCAATGATGACTGTTACATCTGCTAAGCTAATAAGCAGCAATTGAACTGTAATTAGATAGTGATTGTGGCTAATTGTCACTAGGCGAACCTTGAGTGCTATGCTAAACTAAAGCATAAAGTGCCTTGATTATTTGTCGCAATTTTTTAGCGCATAAAGATACTCGTCTTATCATTCTAAATTATACTTATTATTCACCCTTTTGCGGTTACCTGGTTTGTTTATAAATAATTGGGTCAATGATGTTGCGCGTTAAAAATAAACACACACAGCGTCAATACCCGGCAAATCACCCTTTAAGTACCGCATCAGTACCGCGTTTTTGGTAAGCGATACGCCAAACAAGGATTTATTGTGTCTGTTAGTTCTGATTCTGCAAAACCTGCCCAGCCAAATTCTACCAACGAAACAGTGTCTCAGCCTGCCGAAAACAGTGCTGCACCCAATCGCATGCCATATTTGAGTAACTTTGGCAGTGATGTTGCCAATAGTTGGCTATTGCCTGATGGGGTGGTTGATGTCCTGTTTGAAGATGCGCATAAGCAAGAAGTGCTTAGACATCAGTTAATCGAGCAGCTTATTACTCATGGTTATCAGCTGGTTTGCCCACCGATGATCGAGTTTACTGAGTCTTTGCTAAGTGATGCGTCAGAAGATCTGAAACGCCAAACCTTTAAAATTATCGATCAGTTGACGGGGCGTCTAATGGGCGTACGCGCTGATATTACCCCGCAGATTTTGCGTATAGATGCGCATCATGGCGGTACAGGTATTGCGCGTTATTGCTACGTTGGTGATGTGATTCATACCTTGCCATCAGGTCTGTTTGGCTCTCGTACACCGCTACAGTTGGGTGCTGAGATATTTGGCTGTGCGTCACTAGCAGCAGATATTGAGCTGATAGATGTACTGTTTACGATGGTGAATAAACTCAATATGAGTGCAGCGCTCCATATCGATTTGGGTCACGTGGCAATATTCAAACGTTTGGCTAAATTGGCCGAGTTGTCAGATAGTGATACTGAGCAATTGATGTACTTATATGCCAATAAAAACTTGCCAGAGCTCAAGCGTGTTTGCCGCGCTTTGCCAATGGGTGATGATTTTTATGTGTTGGCACGTTTTGGTCATGATATCGCAAATTTATTATCAAAATTGTCAGATGCGGCTCAACAAGACAGCCAAATCGCAACGGCAATTGATGAGCTACAGCGTCTGAAAAACTATCTACAAGACCAATGGCAGTGCCCAGTGAGTATTGATGTGACTGAGCTATCAGGTTACCACTATCACACTGGCATCGTCTTCAATGGTTATATCAATAGTGAAACGCAGCCACTCGTACGTGGTGGTCGTTTTGATGGTATGCAAAGTCAGACGCAAGCGTTACGTGCGGCCACGGGGTTTAGTATGGATGTCAGCCGATTGCTGGCTCATACACAGTTAGATGCGCCAACCGTTGTCTTAGTTGATTTTGCTGCTTTGTCTAATGCAAATACAGATCAGATGCAGACGCTACTGCAACAAGTAGAGAGTCTACGTCAGCAAAACTATCGCGTCACTATGCCATTAGATGCACAGGACAGTCCAGATGATGTTACGCATCGTTTGAGCATGGCTGATGACAGTCAATGGCAGCTACAGACTGTTTAATGGTCTAATAGTAGGCGATTAAATGGCGCACGCGGCACACGTAGCCAAAATTATTCAGTACAGATTATGAGAACGTAAAATTATTTGTTAGATATCTCAGTGTTTCTATTTCATGAATCGCTGAGATAAAAGATATAGCTAAGAAAATCATTTTAATTTTCAGCTTTTATTGCACACACCTCAATACATAAAGGTAAGGATTGATCATGGGTAAGAATGTTGTAGTTTTGGGTAGCCAATGGGGCGACGAAGGTAAGGGTAAAATCGTTGATTTACTTACCGAAAAAGCCTCAGCAGTAGCCCGCTTCCAAGGCGGTCATAATGCTGGTCACACGTTGGTTGTCGATGGCAAAACCACTGTCTTGCATTTGATTCCATCAGGTATCTTGCGTGAAGGCGTCACTTGCTTTATCGGTAATGGCGTGGTGTTAGCGCCTGATGCACTACTAAAGGAAATGAAAGAGCTAGAAGACAACAACGTACCAGTACGTGAGCGTCTACGCATCTCTCCTAATTGCCCACTTATCATGCCTTATCATGTGGCACTTGATCAAGCTCGTGAAGCAAAGCGTGGATCTGGTAAAATTGGTACAACAGGTCGCGGTATCGGCCCTGCATACGAAGACAAAGTAGCACGCCGTGCGATTAAACTTGCTGATTTGTTCCGTGAAGATCTAGAAGAAAAGCTACGTAACCTAATCGAATATCACAACTTCCAACTGACTGAATACTATAAAGTTGAAGCGATTGATTTTGATGAGACACTTAAGCTTTGTAAAGAGTGGAAAGAAGAGATTAAAGGTATGGTTACTGATGTAACTGAAGACCTAAATCAATTACGTCTGGCTGGCAAAAACCTAATGTTTGAAGGTGCTCAAGGTACGTTACTTGATATCGACCATGGTACTTATCCGTTTGTAACCAGCTCAAGTGTAACGGCTGGCGGTGTATCAACGGGTACAGGTATCGGTCCATTGTATTTAGACTATGTACTTGGTATCACTAAAGCCTACACTACGCGCGTTGGTAGTGGTCCGTTCCCAACTGAATTGTTCGATGATGTTGGTGCTCACTTAGCCAAAGTCGGTCATGAATTTGGTGCAACGACTGGTCGTGCCCGTCGCTGTGGTTGGTTCGATGCAGAAGCATTACGCCGTGCAGTAGTACTTAACTCTATGTCAGGTATTTGCTTGACCAAGCTTGACGTATTAGATGGTCTTGAAGAGCTGCTAATCGGTGTAGGTTATAACCTACCTGAGACTGAGTGTGCAGGCGCACATGATGCTGAATTCTACGAGTCAGTCACGCCTAAGTACGAAACAATGCAAGGCTGGAGCGAGTCTACCGTTGGTATCACTAACTATGACGACCTACCAGAAAATGCGAAAAAATACATCAAACGTATCGAAGCATTGATCGGTTGCCCAGTTGATATTATCTCAACTGGCCCTGATCGCGAAGAGACTATCGTATTGCGTGATCCGTATGATGCTTAGTTTTTACTACAAACTTGTTTAAATAGTTTTTAGTATTAATAAAAAACCCCAATGC
>NZ_PJBU01000012.1:0-10113 GCF_002863645.1 Psychrobacter sp. MES7-P7E
ATAAAAGTACTTTAATTCGCTTCCTTTGATCATCTCATAAGGCATGTTATTTTGTCATAATATCCGATCTCAAATTCATAAATATAATCTAAGTATGGCTTATTCTGAAATATCTCCGCTAATTGATAACAAGCCCTAGCTTTGTTAGAAATACATTAAGATATATTCTTACTTTCATTAATACGCCAACGTTTTTGTTTTTTAACTAGGGTAGATTGATCAATACTAAGAGCATTAGCAGCAGCTCTTGTGGTGCCATACTCTTCTATAGCTTCATTGATTAATTGTTGTTCTAGTGCCTCCACCTGCGCTTTCAAGGAAGACTTATCATATTTCGAAATTTTTTTTGAACTGTATTCAACAGGTAACTGTGCAGCGGTGATTAATGACTGATCAACGGTAACTACTAACCTTTCCGTTAAGTTAATCAACTCACGAATATTACCGGGCCAGTTATAGCCGCTTAATTGTGAAAGAACATCTTCGTGCCAATGACAATCTAGTTCATATTTTTCATTAAAGTATTGAATGTAATGTTCTAGTAATGGACGAACTTCATCGCTTCTTTCTCGTAACGGTGGTAGATAAATGGGAACAACACTTAATCGATAAAGTAAGTCTTCTCTAAATAATTTTGCTTCTACCAGTTTTTTTAAATCATAATGTGTAGCGGAAATTAAGCGGAAGTTTGTTGTTTTAAACTCAGTGCCACCGACAGGTATAAAGCGATTTTCAGCAATTACTTTAAGTAACTTTGCTTGCAAACTGAGCGGTAAATCACCAATTTCATCCAAGAATAAAGTGCCGTTATTGGCGGCTTCAAGCAGTCCAATCTTTCCTTTTATCAATGCTCCAGTAAAGGCTCCCGGCATATATCCAAAAAGTTCAGCTTCAAGTAGTGCTTCTGGCATAGCCGCGCAATTAAGTTCAATAAATGGACCGTCACAGACCTTGCTATACTGGTGGATGGTATTTGCTAATAATGTTTTGCCAGTACCAGTTTCACCTTGAATAAGCATTTTGGCACTAGTTGCAGCAACTTTTTTTGCTAAATCATAACAAGCTTTCGTATTACGGCTAATAATAAATTTTTCTTGCGCTGTATCCCCTTCGACTGACGTTCCGTAATTCTCTCTTAGTTTTAATAGTTGCTCAAGCTGCTCTTCTGCATGCTTTGCTTTTAAAAGCTCTGTTATGTCCCTTGCTGTAGTGACAACGTACTCTATCCGACCTTTTGCATCAAACATAGGAGTACCAGAGACAAATATTTTATGATTACTACCTATTGTTTGGATGATAGTAATAGCACGCAGTTCTTTCAGTACTTCGAGTGAAACGGAACGCGAAATAAAACCAGCCTTGACGACTTCAGACATATGTAAACCGACTAAACGCCGCTTAGGTAGCCCTGTCATTTGCTCATAAGCTTTGTTCATAGTAATTGTTATACCATTACCATCAGTGATATAGACGCCATCACTTAGCGCGTCTATAACTCTCTGTAGATTTTCATCAAGGAACACTCAGTTTTACTCCTTTATTTTTTCACGCAAACGCCAACCGTATATTAAGAAGCATAATAATACTCCAGCAGCGAATGCCCACGTGGCACCTTTTATAACCAGTATTCCAGCAATAACACCAGCAATACCTAGATCACTATCGCAACGCGCTTCCTGAATACCAATTCGAACACTAACATAACCTTGAATCAATAATGTTAAAGCTAATGCTATTCCTAGTATTGGTTGTACTAAACTGACTACAGGCAATAGTAACAATCCAGTATTAGTACCCCAGCGGAAAGAGCCAGCACCCCCAAAGATTGAGTCCATTGCCTGTCTGCCCTGCTTGTATCGCTCAACAATCACAACATGCATTGCCGCCCACAAAGGACCACACATTGCAACATCTGGTCCCATAATACTCATTCCCAGATTTCGAGCGCCAAAAATCAGATGTGCTCGATTCGGATCGTAATCAATTTTTTCATCTTGGCGTGCTTCATCAGCTTCTTCTAATATGGATTTGCTTTGTAATACATCACCAAATAATACGATGTAAGCAGCCAGGACTGTTGGAATAGCTGTTAAATACATTGTCATTGGAGGGAGACCTACACCAAATACAGTATATTCAGTAAACATTGTCACAAAGTCTGGCTTTGTGATACCCCACTGGATATCTGGCCAAGGTGCCTCTGAGAACATTGGTGCAAGAATAATTGCCAGTACAATAATAGGAAATACACCAAGGTTACCAATAAAACGAAAGCTCCAATGATACTTTCTTAACTTAGCAAAATGCTGCGAAAAGATTAAGTAAAATGCGATCCCAACAGCGATAGTAACAGTAAACGGATAAGTCTCAAACCGCCCGCCTTCTTGAAAAACCACAGATACTGCAGCTAGCCCGGCACCCATAATGATGCCTGCTTTAATTGCACTAGGAATAAGATGAACGACTCGCTTAGCTGCACCTGATGCTCCTAAAAATATGGCGAATAAGCCTAACATCATCTGAAAAGCAATGAGCGCATGGACTCTACTTTCTCCTTCAGGAAAAGTAGATACATACATAATAAGTAGAGGTATAGCAGGTGTGATCCACCCAGGTACGACAGGATCACCTAATAGGTGATGGAGTAGATAAAAAATTCCATTGATCATCACAATGGCAAGGGCTGCTTCAAAGGGCATACCCAGTAGTTCTGTCATTAGCGGAATAGCAGCTAAATCAACAGCACACATGAGTAGACCTTGGAAATAATCAGGCCACTCAAAACGGTAATGTAGAAAGGGTAGTCGGACTTTAAATGGTCCTAGTGGATAATAAGATGCTTCTCCTGCTGCCGTTCGCTTCTTCCATAAAGACATAGCAGACTTCCTCCTTAAAAGGCTTCTTGGTATATAGTTTCAATATCTTTGACACTAAGTTGTCTAGGGTTGTTTCGCAATAACCTGGTCACAGCACTAGCTGAAGTAGCTAACTCATTTAAATCGTCAAACTCGATTCCAAACTCTCTAAGTTGTTTAGGGATAGATACAGACACACATAATGCTTCAATTTTAGCGACTACATAGTCCCCCGCATCAGATTCACTAATAGAATGGTCTGCACCCATAGCAATCGCGATATCGATAAACTTGTCAGGACAGCTAGTGCTATTCCACCTCATCACATGAGAAAACATGACTGCATTACTAACACCGTGAGATAAATGGAATCTACCACCAAGCGGATATGCAAGCGCGTGTACAGCTCCAACGCCAGCATTACCAAAAGCTAACCCCGCCATTAAACTAGCTGTAGCCATTTTCTCACGTGCAGCTATATTAGTAGGCTCTTGATAAGCAACAGGCAATGCATCAACAATCATTCGGATTGCAGCAATGGATAAAGATTTAGTGATTTCGGAAGCAAAATTAGATAAGTAACTCTCTACTGCGTGTACTAGCGCATCAACGCCACTTGCAGCAGTAACAAATTCTGGGCAGCTCAATGTTAGCTCAGGAGCGACAATAGCAACATCTGGTAGTAGCTCATTACTTACTATGCCTTTTTTAATCTGTGCTTGAACATCCAACAATATTGATATGTTAGTAACTTCAGAGCCTGTTCCTGCTGTTGTTGGCATACAAATTAAAGGGATTTTCCGAGGCGCTACTTTATCCTCACCGAATAATTCGCTCAATGATCTTGTTTCACCACTATAAATCGCAACGGCTTTTGCCGTGTCCATTGCGCTACCACCTCCTATAGCGATAACCCCATCACATTGATTTTCTTCGAAAGTCTCACAGCAAGCCTCAACAATGTGGGTTTCTGGCTCTGCTGAAATATCACTGTAAATAAATATATTTTCAACACCGTTTGATTTGAGATTATCAATGACTGGTTGAATAATACCGGCGTCTTTGACACCTTTATCCGTTACAATTAACGGTCTTTTTACATTTAAGCTAGCCATCTCTTCAGGTAGCAGATAACTAGAGTTCTCACCTGTCAACAAACGACGAGCAGTTTTAAAGATTTGAACGTTATCAGTATTCATCAATTTACCTCGAGTATTTGTAAGTTAAACTCTAGTAACATTGATGCAATCTACGTACCAAACTTATTAAAAAAAATATAAGTAATTGATAAAAAAGATTAAATTAATTAAAACGATTACAAAGCCTATTAATTATGATGAATAAAATCATCACTAATATTTATTTTATGATTTTATTCATCAGATAAGACTGAGTGTTGAAATAAAACTATTCATAAGATTGCAAATCCTACAAAAAAATAAACCGCCCTACTTTATAGTTAAGGCGGTTTAACAAGTTTAGGCTGAACTGTAGTGGTCAACTAAACTAGGACACCTGATAAGTGTAGTGGCATAGTAAAATTGGATGATCTTCGCGAACCTTGCTTCTCATAATGATATTGTCCATATTTCTATAGAGTTATAACCAGCGTTGTAGCTTAGCTCATAAAAATAGTTTTTTTAGTATGAGGTGAGAAGCCTAGCTCAGTCACTAAAACAACCTTTTTCACTTAGCAGTCGAAAAACCTTATCTATTTCTTCCAAGATTTTATCTGCCATCGTGCCTTCATTTATCATTAACCATGCCTCACTCGAACCTTTCCAGTCCTGCGGATCAAAGTAGTAGTAAGCAGGCCACTGAGCAGAGGAGCTCACTTTTTTATCAGTTAGCATCGTATTCAGTACAGTTTTCATACCTTCTGTATGTAGACAAGCTTTCACGGCTTCTACAGAAGTAAACTTAATACCTAAAATTGGACGATCAAACCCTGCATTATCAAACTCGAAGCAAACCCAACCCATATCATAGCCAGGAATTATGAATCTAATCTGTTCGTATCTTCTACCCTCGCCGATATAACTAAGATCTAATTCGTAATCAGTTTTTTTATATTTTGCTAACAAATCTACTTTTAACTTGGCTATCAGTTCTTTCTTCATTCGATCTACAGTGTTAGACACCTTGATACTGGCATCAATAGTAGCTGCATTCTGTTTAATAATATCTAAAATTGCGTTGTCTTCATTCATATCTTCTATCCCCATAAACTGCTTTTGAATAAACTTAGTTAGCTGTGCAATAAACTCACTGACACTATGATTCTGACACTCTACTTGACATGCTTTAAGCCAACCAATCAGATCGCTAAAACGAAGATGACTGTATTCCTTGTCTTTTTTCCATTTTTCTAAAACTCTAGCATCGACACTCTTCTCATCAGGTGTACCGTTATACTCATTGAGATAAACAATATGACGACTACTATGACCTCTTTCCTTGAGCTCATGATAATAATCAATCAGTTGATTAGACTGATCTGCTGCATAAGGTTTATTTTCGATACAAATACCGTAGCTTTCATCACCCACCTGACATCTTAAGTAAATATCCATACGCCGCTGAGTGTTACTTTTTCCCGTCACTTCTTCAAGAAAAACCTCTGTTTTCTCAAGGTTGTTAAAGAAAATCTGCCAGTTATAGTCTTGATATATAACAGGCAAACAATGCTCAACAAATAACCTTAAAAAGCTTTCCTGCTGAGCATGACTCCCTTTAGGATCAAGCAGAGCTGCCAAAATGCGACTAAGCCCTAACTCATCGGTACTAATATACTCAAAAGTACTAAAATCTGGCGACAGTTGACGACTATAGAGTGCTTGAGCTGTCTCTAACGCATTAATCTTTTGACTCACACCATTTATCAAACTTTGCACGGTACTCATACTCATCTATCCTCTTAAAATTTCACTCGGTTTTATTTACTTATATTGCTGGTCATTGATTTGCTTCAGCATCTTGATAGTGTTTATATCGTAACTGCCTTCGTAGAACTGGTATAAAAGCTGCTCAAAAATACACTTGTTACCAGCGGCAAAGGCAAATAATGTTAGCGAAGATTGTAGCTTCAAGTTATCTGGTGAACCAAAGATATTTAAAGCGCTTTTATCAGGATGGAGCAGTAGTAATTCAGCACACTCTATTAACCGTGCTCCAAGCACCTCATGCTGCAAATATGTTTTTGCTTGCTCCAAACTCTCTATTGCAAAGCGTCGAGACATTTTACTGTGCCCTAACCCTTTCACCTGTGGAAAGATAAACCACATCCAATGCGTACGCTTACGACCTTGGGTCAGCTCTTCAATCACTTGTGAATAGATAGTGTTTTGGGCTTGGATAAAATCGTCGAACAGGGTTTTATTCATAGTGCTACTCCTGTCTATTTATTTTTCATAAAGTACCAATGCACTATGCAATCGATCCAGAATAACGGCTTTCAAATCCACCGGCTCTACGACCACGGCTAGCTGAGACATACTCACTAGCCAATCTTGTAGACGAGTCGTATTAGCAACTGTAGCGCTGACTTGATTCCAGGTGTCATCGATAATGGTAATTTTCTGATCTGTCGATAATGGGCGCTCGTATAAATGCTGACAGGCAAATTTCTGTACTTTTAAAACCAAGTTGATTTCGACATTTTTACCAAACTCTAGCTTGCCTAGCTTCTGTAAGCTATTTAATGTAAAAACGTCACGCCCTACCCAGTCAGGTATTGGCTTATCTATGACTATTGCCTCGGTAATACGATTGACTGCAAAATTACGATGCTCCTTTAGTAACACATCATCATCGATATGATCATCAGCAGAATTAAAACCTGTGAGATAGATCATATTGTCAATAAAGATCAGTCCTTTGGGATATATCACTCTTTGAACTGGTTTTTCGTCCCATTTATTTTGATAGCTTATTCGTAATTGACGATTCTGTAGCAGAGCCTGATGAATACTTTCAAGCACATCACTATCAAGCGTTGGTGCTTGCACGATACTAGGTAAGGTGATGAGATGATCTGGCCATTGCCCTAGCGGACTTTGATGAAACTTATCTTTATCCTGTCGACGTAATTGAGTGAGCTTGTCTGCGATTTCTTGTTTAAAAGATACTGGTAAGTAGTTTGCGGTATATTTATCCAGCATCTCCCAAAAGAACACGGTTTGCTCGTTAATAACATCGATGCTAAAGCTGGGGTCAATATAAAACCGTGCTGTCTTGCCACTGATATTATTGCCCCATGCTGGCACTCGGACTAAGGCGTCACTATAGAAGATATCGTTAAAGATTTGATTTAGGCCAATCAAATCGTTCTCTAAGTTTTTACGCTCATTTGTATAATTATCAGTATTATCACCATAGTTTTGCATAAGCTCTGTCAGTGACATAGCATCTGCTTCACTTCGAGGCAGGCTTTGATATAAAGCAAATAGACGTGCTGACTTTGTATAGCTGGCAATTTGATGTGCTGGCATAGTATCTTCTCTATTAGACTGATGAAGTAATTAACTCGTTATTAAAATACAGGTTCAATCAAAACGAACCAAAATCGCGGTACCATTATCATAAGCATTGCCATCGGAATCATAAACTTGGTTCTTAAGAGAGATGAGCCAAGCTTGTAAATCGGTTTCATCATTGACAAGTTGCCAATGACGACTCGGCACCAAGTCATGAATACCATCCGTACAGACCAAGATACAATCGCCGCTATTAACCTTAATGTTGCAAGAACTACCTTTTGGTGCTTCACTGCTTGTATAACTGTCATCAGCCGTTAATGCAAAGCATTCAGTAATACTATATAAACTCCCTGCCATACCTTCTCGGTTATAGTCAGCGAACTTCGCTTGGCTACCTTGCTCTTGTGCCCTTTGGTCAATAAGCTCATTCAATAGATTATGATCTCGAGTCAGGCACTGCCACTGTGACGTCCCTTTAGGCAGCCAGTACACACGGCTATCACCTACATGCATTATCGTCGCCTTTATGGTTCCATCGCCCTTTAACTCACAGGTAACCATCGCGAGGGTTGCCGCCGCGCCATGACGCTTAGATGAATGCTTGGTTTGATTAATCAGCTGATGAATAACCTCTGAAGTAATACTCTTCTGATTAACCCATAACCGTCTGACTGCTTTTACCACTGCTTTTGAGCAGTGCTGCGAGTGATTAGAGCTTGCCACGCCATCAGACACTGCTAAACTAAATGGTAATGCAACTGGTGTCACTGCCATCACACCTAGATCTTCTTGATACCAATTATCTAGAAAGAAAAAAGCGTCTTGCTGCAGGTTATTACTAGCATTCCCCAGAAAGGTAATTGCACAGGCCTGTGCAATAGAAGGAGTTTCTTTTAAAGGACAATGGTCAAGAGGAGCAGGAGCAGGAGCAGGAGCAGGAGCAGTCATGATGGTAAGCCTATATGTTTGTCATAGAGGCTAGTATAGCGGACAACCTTTAAATTTATTTTCTAGGTTGAAATATAAGATCATTTAGATAGTACATGAGTAACACAGAGTTGCTTTATATAAATAAAAAGGTGATGAACGTTCGCCCATCACCTCTTATGCACTATCTTAGGTCAATAAACCTTAATACTCTCTTACCATATTTTTTTGGGCTTTGTCATATTTAAAGCAAAAAGGTTGATCTACATAGCTGTCAGACATTCTATAAGCGTCTATATCGCCAGAAAAACAAAAGCGATTCGATTTGATACTAAAATCAAAATCAATCGTATCGCCTTTCTTATTAACGATCATTGGCTTACCATTTGAGTCAACTGCAGCTGATAACGAATAACGAAAAGGTACTACTGTCTTCTTAGCAGGGTCAATCACAACCAAACGATAGGGCTTTTTGTTGACGTACCCTGTGTCATTGGTTTCAAAGATATAGATAATCTGATTACCATTGAAGTTAGGCTTACGCTCTTTCATAACAGTTGCATAGCTTTTCAAACGACTGTCTGTGCAAAATTTCTCGTCCTCATAATCAAAATCACATTCAACTACTGTGACACCATATTTTGTTTTAGGTGCTGCGTTAGCCGTAGAGGATAGACCTAAGATAATCATCGATGCTGCTAGTAGCAGGCTTGTCCTTTTAAACATGAAATTTTTCCTATAAATTTAAATAAATTAAGTATTTTCTATGCGGCTCACTTTCATATGTCAGTAAGTATCCATTTTTAAGAATAGATGTGAGAAATTACTGATCGTTTTGCGGATAGCGTTCTTGATCTATCTCATTCCAATCTGTGTAGGTTTTTTGGGAAAGCACTTTTCCTTGGCGGTCTAATGTATAGCGCGTGATACTCTCGTAGCCATTATCATAAGCATTAGCGCTTTTAGTGTTTAGGTTATAGACATCAAGTTTCCCATTTTTATAGCGACCACCATCGACATCTACGGCATCCCCCATTGGCTCCATATAAGCCATGTCATATTTTGGTGAGACAACGACCTTTCCTGTTTTATCGATGATGCCCCACTTACCACTTCTATAGTCTCCAATCTTGACAGCAGACAGTCCTTCTGAAAACTCCATTGCCTCATCCCATTTGGCTGCTATCACTGTTTTGCCAGAGGTGTCTACAAAACCTGTTTTGCTATCTTCATCACCCAATGTAGATGTGTTATATCTGGCCAATCCTTCTGAATAGTCATCTAGCCAGTTAAATTTAAACGGTACGACTGTTTTACCTGTTTTATCAATTGCTCCAAATTTATCATTTTTACTCACCACTGCTAGCCCATCATTAAAATCACCGGCACTCTGATATAAATAAGGTATGGTCATTTTCCCTACCTTATTCATATAGCCGTATTTACCGTCTTTGTATGCGGCTACCATCCCTTCTTGGAAATCTCGGAAATCAATGTAATAGCCACCAGTCATCGGTGCTTGATGCTCAACAGGTATGACTAATTTGCCCGCTTCGTTAATATAGCCTTGCCAGTACAGATAGTCTTCGTAGTCCTCACCGCCGTCATAGCCTTTGACCATTCCCATTTTCATGATTGCGACACGAGCCATACCTTCAGAGAAACCACTACAACTATAATATTTTGCTGGTACGATGACTTTCCCTCTGTCATCTTTGTAGCCACACTGAGGTTGCTCCGTATTCTCCAATTCAAAAGCTTGTAAGCCAGCGGTTGCACTACCTGCGGCTAACGCTGCATATAGACCCAATAACATTGCCACTTTTCTATTGTTTTTTTTCATTTCAATCTCG
>NZ_PJBU01000013.1:0-9026 GCF_002863645.1 Psychrobacter sp. MES7-P7E
ATACAATAAATAAAAAAATACCCAAATGCGCTAGCATTCGGGCAGGAGGAAAATTGTGTCTTGGGCATCCTGATTGGTCAGGCTTTTTATTTTTTGAAAGTTTACTGTTTTTAGCAATTACGTCTAACTTAAATTTGGCTCTTTAACTGGTTCAGAAAACCTAATTTTAAAAAAGCTAATTTTAAAAATAACTATCAGACTCCTATTATTGATAAGACTGACTATTGGCTTTTGGCATGATTATCCATAGGATGATATAAATCAAAATGCCTGGTACTGCTGCGCTTAACGATGAGATGATTACGAATAATACTCTCACCCATATTGGCGACCAACCAGCATATTCTGCAATGCCACCCATCACACCTGCTATCATGCGATTGTTTGGTGAGCGATGTAATTTTGCTAACTTAGCCAAATCAAATACCTCTCTATTTTCTATTCTTGTTTATTTTTTTATTCTATTTTTCCGATTGTCTTACGTATTTAGCTAAAACATTATCTTGCTTTGCTAACTTACGAATCAGTATATCAATAATTCAGGATTTATCTGTTTAAGGTATAGCAGTACTTTGTGAGTTTATGCTACTCAAGCTTACCCTAATCTGTCATAGCACCATGCAAGCCCCTGATTTTAAATAGTTATTTCAAAATGTTTCAGAACCATCTTTGTTGCTATAACCTTGCAATTTCGTTTTACATATCTTGTTATTTTTAATTTAATCAAAGAGATAAGCTTGCTTTATCACGCTAAAATCGAGTCAAATTTTTAATAGTCTGAATAATATTTTAGCTAACCAATTTTACTCAGTTAAAAAATCCTCAATTAAAAAACGTGCGATTCCGCGTACATCCGATATACCTTATTTTTACAATAACCCACCTGCAAATCCTCCAAAAGCTTTATACCATGCTGATAAGCAACTTAAGTTTTCAGACGTTCTATGATGAAAGTTGTAACACTGCTCAACTATTAGATAAAAATACCTTTACGAAGAATACTAGAAGTAAAGAACGTGGTTGGTATTACTGTTCTTAATAAATGTCTACTTTGGATCATTTAACTTAGACAGTATTAGCCGTATTCTTTGGAATAGACATGGAACACTGAGATTAAAATAAAAAATAATAAGGATAACTATGTACGACACTGGATTGATGATTGGACATTTTGAGCCCCTGCACTTAGGGCAGATGCGCAGCATATTGGATGCAGCAGGACAAGCCAAAACCTTGCATATCGTTATTATGGCGCATCCATTGCCGCATCCTGATTTTACGATTACCTTACAAGACAAAGCGCGTTGGCTACAGATGGCCTGTGCCGACTTGCCATTTATTCATATTCATACTACTCATGAGAGCGAACTACCGCTGCACGAAAATCTGTATAGTGCCAGTGATGATGTCAGTATTGATGTCGCTGCTAGTAATGCCAAATTGCAACGCTTAATGGACGCACTATCACTATCAGCAGAGACTGTATTGTTTATGGCGAACAACCATCCGCTCACTCGCAATGACATACAAGAGCAGCTGCTTTTGCCAGTCGTTACTACGCCGCTACAGTCTGAGTTTGACTCTTATGCGATTGCGCGTGATCCAGTTGCCCATTGGTCAGCACTTCATCCGCAAGTACGCGCCGACTATACCAAGACTGTCGCTATCGTCGGCGGTGAAAGCTCAGGTAAGACAACGCTAGTCCATAAGCTTGCCAATTATTATGGTGCCAGCTTTGCCCTAGAGATGGGGCGGCTGTATGTCGGTACAGAGTTGGGTGGTAGCGAGGTTGGATTACAGTACAGTGATTATGGCCCTATTTGTCTCGACCATGCTGAGGCAATCCGAGAAGCCAAAGCCCGCGCAACTGCCCCTATCACCATCGTTGATACTGATTTTGTCACTACGCAAGCATTTTGTGAAGAATACGAGGGTCGCACGCATCCTTTTGTGGCTGCTTGTATTGATGAGTTTCGCTTAGACCACACCATCATGCTAGACAACAATACGCCGTGGGTTGATGATGGTATGCGATCTCTAGGTACGCCTGAAGCGCGTGGACGCTTTGAGCACCGTTTGATAGATATTTTTGCGCGTCACGATATTACGCCGCATATGATCGATCAGCCCGACTATGATGCTCGCTACCAGCAAGCACTGTTATTGATTGATCAATATATCTATGGCAAAAAATCATAAACTGTACTGAGCATATTTATAATAATTTATTCACTAGCGCACGTTATTTAACTAGCACACTTTATTTAACTAGCACATGGTAGTTAGCACTATATTGATATCAGTATTTACTTTAGGGGAAAAGCGATGCGTATTCAGCTATTGGACAACATCACCGGAAAATGGGCGATGCAATGGATTATCATTTGGTTTATTTGCGGTGTCATTGCCTTATCTGCGGGTTTTTGGCTCACGACAGACCATACCACGCTTGATTGGTTTTATTTAGCAGTCTCGTTCATTGGTTTGGTCTGCGTAGTCTCGCTATCATTCCGCAAAAACGTCATGGGCAATGGCTTTGGTATGGGGGCAACGGCAGGCGAAGTCATCGTACAGGCAACGTCTGGCGCAGTAGGTTTGATGCTTGCTCCACTATTTAACTTTTTTACCCATGTTTACGGTATCTTTTATTGGTCGAAGCATACTGACCCTGATGGCGACATGATACCCAAGTCAGCGAGTAAAGCTGTTTGGTTAATCACTGCTGCATTTATTATTGTAGGCCTCGCCCTTTTCCCAACCGTCAATGATCTACTGGCGAGCTATGGTTATGCCGTCGTAGAAGATGATAACAGTCTGTTTTTAGGGTTTATTTCTTTCTTTTGGATTAACGTCATTGCCTTTGTGCTATCTATCACGGCTCAGGCAGCTATGATTCTGCGTTACTCATTTAACTGGTGGCTGTGGATCATTGTTAACTTTGTCTGGCTCATCGTGAACCTCATGTCTGGCAACTATATCTTTGCTATTCAGACTATGGTGTATCAAGTAAACGCCTTTATCGGCCTGTATGAATGGCATCGCAGCGAGCAAGGATAATGTGTTTCTTGTAGAAAAGAACCCTTGGGAGTTTGAATAAAATTTCGCTGATATAGCATCAATAGTACGAGTAAACTTGACTGTGCCGTCTATCAGATAACATGGTAGACAGGCGCAATTAGTGCTACAACTGATATTAACAATCATCTTCATACTGAGATTAGTAGCGAGTCCATTAGCTAGTATGAGTTACTCATCTTATTTACTAACAGGCAGGTTAGTATGTCTCGTCAACCAAAAATGTCCAAACGTACGCTAGAGCAATGGCTTAGTGAGTACTCGGTCAGTCACCAGAACTTGGTCAATAAAAAAATCCATTGGCTATGTGTGCCAACCATTTTTGTCAGCCTGTTAGGCATGGGCATATCGCTATCCGTATGGTTTACCTTGGTGCTTAGCGCATTGGTATTATTGTTTTATATACGCTTATCTACGCCACTGTTTTTAGCCATGGGGATGTTTATTCTTATCTGTCTGTCAGTGATGGCAGCGATGCCATGGGGCTTTAAAGCGTGGGCAGCGGTATTTATCGTTGCATGGATTGGCCAATTCATTGGGCATAAAATCGAAGGTAAAAAACCTTCTTTCTTTAAGGATCTACAGTTTTTGTTAATCGGTCCAGCATGGGTGGCTAATAGTTTGATGCAGCGTAAATAGTCGTCAATCTCTGCGTAATTTTTGCAGGAATTTAGATTAGCTGCAGGCTATTGATAACCTCAACAAGAAAATATTACCAATAAAAAAGCGCCACCCAGAGATTACTGAGTGGCGCTTTTTGTTTTACGTAAGCTTTTGGGGCTATTAAGATTTTAGGCCTATATAAAATAGACTACCCTATCTTACGCACCAAACACTTTCATACGCTCTTCGACTGGCTTAAATGCTTTTTCGCCTGCTGGCTGCTCAATTGTTCCAAATACCAATTGTGCATTTAGCGTCCAGTCTTTGTCGATATCCCAAGCGCTGGCTACTTTTTGATCGATTACTGGATTGTAGTGCTGTAAGTTTGCGCCAACATCGATACTGGCTAATGCCGTCCAAATAACATACTGATGCATGGCACTGGTTTGACTTGCCCAGATTGGGAAGTTGTCAGCATATAGTGGCGCGGCTTCTTGCATGCCTCTGACGACTGCTTGATCTTCAAAAAACAGTACCGTACCAGCACCATTACGGAAACCATTGACACGCTCTTTGGTCGATTTGAACTTCTCTTCGTCACCAACGATTTCGCGTAATGTATCTTCGGTCATATCCCACAACTTACGATGGTCATCGCCAAACAATACAACGATACGCGTTGATTGCGAGTTAAACGATGATGGCGTGTGCAAAATAGCATGCTCAACTATTTTCACGATTTCGTCGTTAGCTACTGGCAGTTGGTTGCTTAGCGCATAGATAGAACGACGTTTTTCTGCTAGCTGCTGTAATGTTGTTAAATCTGACATAGTGTTTCTCCATGTTGTTAGTAAAATAATTGTTAATAAAAATAATTTTTAGCGTTAATATTTATTGGTATGAGTACTTTAATTGATAAAGCACTTTGCTATCCGATGACTACATAAATAGCGGCACTTCCATCACCAATACTTTTGCGGCTTCTTTTACGTCTATATCAAAGCTCGCAGTATCCCAAATACCCAAACCATCTCTACTAACCAAAGTATTACCATCTATTACGACTTCACCGCTGAGGACAAATACGTAGACACCGTTGTTAGGATTATTTAATTGGTAAGTTTGCGATATACCTTCGTCAAAATCACCCATGCTAAACCAAGCATCTTGATGAATCCAAACCCCTGCATCATCAGAATAAGGTGATAGCACTTGGCTAAACTCGTTAGGTCGCATGATATCGCCCATATGCACTTGCTGATAACGCGGTGCGACATCCATTTTGTTTGGTATTACCCAAATCTGCAAAAACCTCACAGCCTCTGCATCGTCACCGTTCATTTCACTATGCGTAATGCCTGTACCCGCTGACATCACTTGAATTTCACCAGTCTCTATGACGCCCTCGTTACCGATACTATCGCCATGAGCGAGCTTGCCGGATAGAGGAATACTGATAATTTCCATGTTACGGTGCGAGTGATTGCCAAACCCCTGACCGCCAATGACAAAATCATCATTAATAACGCGTAAGGCACCAAATCCCATACGCTCAGGATTATGATAATTGGCAAAGCTAAAGGTATGTCTGCTTTTAAGCCAGCCATGATTGGCATCGCCACGTGAGGCTGCTGCATGATAGATTGTTTTCATAATTCGTCCTTAGCTATCAACAGATTAACCCTCTATATACTTATTATCGATTAATCTATTTAAACAATGGGCTTATTATAATTATTAATTCTACATAGATAAACAACGCTAAATGCAATTAACTATTCTGTTTTGTAGAACAATCGGAGCAGTTCTAACGTAACATAGATTTTTTACATATATTAGCACAGCTAACTGTATATAAATCACTTTAAGTTATGCTTATATAAAAAACTGTCTGCTGTTGAAATTTCCTGTGAAAATGTACATGACGCTCTTTATTTGAAACTACCCCTTTATGATTGTTCTTCGTAAACGTATAAGAGGTAACTCAGCTACTTATTTTCTATCACTTACTGTCTATTGAGTAAACACCCGCACCATGAGCAAAAATCATCAAAAACCCACCTGCGATCGAAATATTTTTCATAAATGAGATCATCTGTGATTCGTCAGTCCAGAACTGATGAAAAATAATAGCTGACACGATGCTAAACCCAGCAAACAAGAAAGCGATTGGGCGAGCTTTATAACCTAGCAAGATAGCAATACCACCTAGTACTTCAAACGCGATTACCAATGGTAATAACATACCAGGCACACCTACTGACTCCATATAGCCTTGAGTAGTCGCATAATCTGTGATTTTACCAATGCCTGCAAAGATGAAAATGACTGATAATAATAGACGACCGAGCGGTGCGCTCAATTGCTGTAACTTGTCCATAATAATGCTCCAAAAGTGTGTTTAATCATGTCTCTAAGTAGAGAATAGCGCGATTATAGGCGTTGACTAGCATGGGATAAACAGCAATAATCACAAGTATAAGTTCTTGGTGTAAGAACAATCATGAGGCATCGATAATGGGTCAATTAGAAGACATGGCGATGTTTGTACGCATTGTTGAGGCAGGTAGTATTACCAAGGCTGCTGAGCAGTTAAATATTGCAAAATCAGCCGTCAGTCGCCGACTCAAAGAATTGGAAGAGCGTTTAGGCAGTCAATTAATCAGCCGTACTACCCGCCAATCTAAATTGACGCAAGCTGGTGAGCAATATTATCAGCAAGTGAATAATATCTTGCGTGCGGTTGACGCTGTCAATGAGCATGCTACTGACGCTCCTATGCGTATCGAAGGCACATTGAAGATGACAGCGCCGTTATCCTTTGGACTCATGCATCTGAACGATGTGATTGATAAATACGCCAATAAACATCCCAATCTGAGATTCGATCTGGATTTTTCTGACCGACGTATTGATTTGATTGAAGAAGGCTATGAGTTGGCCATTCGAATCGGGGAGCTACAAGATTCTAGCTATCAAGCAAAAAAGTTGGCATTGATTCGTTGTGTGATTTGCGCCAGTCCCGACTATTTGGCAAGAATGGGCACGCCTGAAACGCTAGACGACTTAGACAACCATGCGCTGTTGCAATACAGTCTCGGTCAAACCAATAGTATAAACTTGGTGGATACTGAAGGCAGAAGTCATCATCGTACGATAGATGCCAAAATCAAAGCCACCAATGGTGAGTTCTTAGTAGATTTGGCAGTCAAAGGGCATGGGATTACCTTTGTGCCGACTTTTATTGCTTATAAACAACTGGCGCTGGGCGAGCTTATACCTGTCTTCCAACACTATCAACTGCCAACCCTAACCGCTTATGCTGTTTATCCAAAGAATCGTTTTTTGTCGCAGCGTTGTCGTTACTTGATTGATTTTATTGCAGAGCAATTCGGTGACAATCCGTACTGGGATCAGTATTAATCAACACTCTTATTATCCCTAACGATATCAATTGTTACTGGTTTTGAGTCACCTTCCCCTCTTTTACTCTACTAATCGTCAGCCCCGTAAACCCGAATAGCAGTGTCAATAGCAGTGACAAATAACAGAAGAATGCATAAGGCAGATAGTCTAATACCGGCACCCCTAACGCCTGACTGATAAATACTCCGCACACGCTCCAAGGTACCAGCGGATTAATCACCGTTCCTGCATCCTCAATCGTCCGAGACAAATTCTTCGGATGTAGATGTAGACGCTCAAACGTTGACCGAAATGCTGTACCTGACAACAAGATACTCAAATACTGCTCACCGATCAGCACGTTAATGCTCAATGCAGACATCGCTGCCGCAAAGATCGCTCGCCCTGAAGTCGTCAACGCATCCTTAATACCAGATAGCAGTGCTGGTAGAATCCCTAGTGCCGTTAATAGACCACCTAAGCTTAAGGCTAGTATCACAATCGCCTGGGTAAAGAACATACTCTGTACACCGCCACGCGACAGCATACCACCTACCTCACCTAACTCTAATGACTCAGCAGGGGCATAGCCTGCAAACAGATAACCACCCAATTGACCAAAGCTTGGTGAACTATGGATATAAGTAATGATCAGTGCCGCGGCAATGGTACAGATAATCGTATAAATTGCATTGACCCGAAACAGTGCCAATCCGACTAATACCACAAAGGGTAATACCGAATACCCATGTACTAGACCACTGTCTATCAGTTGTCCTTGCAATATGATTACTTGACTCAGATCAGCACTAGTCGTCTGTCCAGAGAACATCCAAAACAAGATAACTGTCAGTATCCATGCAGGTACTGTCGTATACATCATATTGCGAATGTGCTCAAACAGATCGATACCAACGACAGAGGACGCAATAGTACAAGTATCAGACAATGGTGACATCTTATCACCAAAGAACGCACCTGATACTACTGCCCCTGCTGCTATCGCCACGTTGGCATCAAAGGCGTTACTCATCCCGATAAACGCAACACCCAAAGTCGCAGCTGTAGTTAGACTACTACCCAAGGCAATACCGATAATAGAGGTCAAAATAAAGGCAGAAATGTAATAGTACTCAGGTGAGATCAGCTGAAAGCCTACATACATCAGCGTTGGAATCGCACCCGACATCATCAAAGCCGCCACCATCAGTCCAATAAAGAAGAACAGGTAGATGGCACCAATACCACGCATGACACCTGAGGCCATTTGCGCTTGCATGTCATCAAAGCTCAAACCTTTGTACATACCAATAGCCAGTAGTACACAGATAGCCAAGATAAGAGACAGGTGCGGTACCCAGCCAAAGCCGATCATGGTGATACCCATGATACCGATGACGATGGCGGATATGATAAAGGCGAGCTTAGCACTGATTAATGTGAGGGGTTTTGGTGGCATTGGATGCCCTTATGTTGCTATAGGTTTAATTCGTTCAGGTATTCTGGTGTGCGCATCTATTCTTCAATATTGATAATCTCTATCCTACTTATAGTTAGCTTTATTTTTTGATTTCTATGTTTTCGCTATTAGCTGACTTAGGACAGATTTTACACATAAAAAAAAGCCTCACTGTGAAGTGAGGCTTTTTGCGCTTTTTCAAGCCATATTTGGAGCGGGAAAAGAGATTCGAACTCTCGACCCCAACCTTGGCAAGGTTATGCTCTACCACTGAGCTATTCCCGCTTAGTACCAATCCGTAGCGTTGTTAACAACTACTCCGTCTCGATAGGCTGGCTATTTTAGCAAATATTCTGTGGGTGTCAACACCTTTTTTAGAATTTATTTCTAATATTTTTAGCTAAATGCCCTTTTTATCGGATAAATCAACATAAGCAATTGATTTAAAAACAGGAATTAATTTTAGCTAAATGAAAAATATTTC
>NZ_PJBU01000014.1:0-8786 GCF_002863645.1 Psychrobacter sp. MES7-P7E
ACGAATTCCATGATGCTTTGCCTGAAAATGCGCTATACAACCGAGGTTTTGTGCCCACTATGCAAATTTAGTTGATGTAAATATGGATAAAATAGTCAATTTTTAGTAAGGTGAGCAGGCAGATAGAGTCGTTGCCGAATAGGTCGCGCGAGCGCTATCAGAGATTTATTTAATAATACTCATTTCACAGTGGCTTTACTATGAAAACCGAAACTATGACATCCCAAGCGATAACCCCGATGACACAAGATAAAGACTCCCAACCGATGACTTTTCAAGATTTAATCTTAACTTTGCAAAATTATTGGGCCGATAAAGGCTGCGTTGTATTGCAGCCCTACGACATGGAAGTCGGTGCAGGTACTTTTCATACCGCGACGTTTTTGCGCTCATTAGGTCCTGAGCGCTGGAATGCAGCGTATGTACAGCCATCACGTCGTCCTACTGACGGGCGCTATGGTGACAATCCAAACCGCTTGCAGCATTATTATCAGTTCCAAGTCGTATTAAAGCCAAACCCACCGAACATCCAAGAGCTGTATTTGGACTCACTACGAGCCATTGGTATTGATCCATTGGTGCATGATGTGCGTTTTGTAGAAGACAACTGGGAATCGCCAACGCTTGGTGCGTGGGGACTTGGTTGGGAGATTTGGTTAAACGGTATGGAGGTCACGCAGTTCACGTACTTCCAGCAAGTCGGTGGTATCGAGTGTTTCCCAGTCACTGGCGAAATCACTTACGGGCTTGAGCGTTTGGCTATGTATGTGCAGGGCGTCGATAGTGTCTATGATTTAGTCTGGGCAGATGGTGAGTTTGGCCGCGTCACCTATGGCGATGTGTTCCATCAAAACGAAGTCGAGCAGTCTACCTACAACTTTGAGCACGCTGATGTGCCGATGATGGGCGAGATGTTTGACTTTTATGAGCAACAAGCAGACAAATTGGTCGATGCAGGATTGCCACTACCAGCGTATGAGATGGTATTAAAAGCATCTCATGCGTTTAACTTGCTTGATGCACGCGGCGCTATTTCAGTGACTGAGCGTCAGCGTTTTATCCTACGTGTGCGTACACTTGCTCGTAAGGTTGCCTTTGGTTATGTCGAAGCTCGTGCCAAATTGGGCTTCCCGTTGGCTGATGAAGAACATCGCCAAGCCGCGCTTGATAAGTATTTGCCAAAAGAAGACGTGGCAGCAGACAGCTTAGCAGCTGACAACTCAGCAAAAGAAACTACTGACACTAACCAATCTACTAACGATAAATAGGAGCATCCCATGAGTACTATTCTATTTGAACTGGGGTGTGAAGAGCTACCTCCAAAAAGCCTAAAACCATTACGTGATGCACTACAAACCAGTGTCACTGAGCAATTGACGGCAGCAGATATTACCTTTGATAGCATCAAAGCCTTTGCTGCTCCGCGCCGTTTGGCAATTCAGATTCAAGGTATTAGCGATAAGCAGCCTGATCGTACAGAGCAAAAACGTGGCCCTGCGATTAAAGCGGCGTTTGATGCAGAGGGTAACCCAACACGTGCGGCCATGGGTTTTGCTAAAGGTTTGGGTATTGAAGCTAGCGAGCTTACGACGATTAATACCGATAAAGGTGATTATGTTGGTTTTGAGCAAACCATCCGTGGTCAAGCGACCACTGAGCTACTGCCTGCTATTTTCCAAACCGCGCTAGATAATCTGCCAATTGCTAAGCGTATGCGCTCAGGTGCTAGCCGTAACGAGTTTGTGCGTCCAGTACAGTGGGCAGTATTGATGCAGGATGATACTGTCATCGATGCCACTATCCAAGGTCATCAGACGGGTACGCAAACGCGTGGTCATCGCTTCCACAGCCTTGATTATCACAATATTGCCCATGCTAATGATTATGAAGAATTACTAAGTGGTCTAAAAGTAGTAGCAGATTTTGATAAGCGTCAAATGCTGATCAAAAACCAAGTTAAAGCATTGGCAGATGAGGTTAATTCTGATGCCATCGTACCGCAAGATTTATTAGACGAAGTCACCGCATTGGTCGATTTTCCAATTGCGCTACGCGCAAGCTTTGAAGCACGCTTTTTACAAGTACCGCAAGAAGCGCTTATTTCGACTATGCAAGCGGATCAAAAGTATTTTTGCTTGACTGATAAGACTGGCAAATTGCAGCCGTATTTCATTTTTATTACCAATATTGAATCAAAAGATCCTAACCAAATCATTGAAGGTAATGAAAAAGTCGTGCGTCCACGTTTGGCTGATGCAGAGTTTTTCTTCTTACAAGATCAAAAGCAGCCGTTGTTTGCACTCACAGAAAGCCTAAAAAATCGCGTATTCCAAGATAAATTGGGTACGATTTGGGAGAAATCTGAGCGTATAGCCAAGCTAGCTGCATTCATCGCCACGTTGATGCAGCAGCAGGGTCACGATATCAATGTCGATGAAACCGTACGTGCAGGTATTTTGTCTAAAGCGGATTTGGCCAGCTCGCTCGTCGGCGAGTACCCTGAATTACAAGGTATTGCAGGTACTTATTATGCGCGTCTAAACGATGAGCCAGCAGCTGTCGCTGCCAGCTTGGAAGAGCAGTATCTGCCGAAATTCAGCGGCGATGTGCTACCACAAACACCAATTGGTATTTGCTTAGCATTAGCTGATCGTTTGGATACATTGGTTGGTATTTTTGCGATTGACCAAGCACCGACGGGTTCAAAGGATCCGTTTAGCTTACGTCGTTCTGCTATTGGTATCTTGCGTATTTTAATCGAAAAGCAGTTATCGATTAATTTGGTAGCACTTGTCGAAGAAGCTATTAAAAACTATGGCAGACAGAACGCAACAAAGCTTATCAATGAAGAAAAGACTATGGATTTGAGTATTAGCGATACTTTTACCCAAGTCATGGCATTCCTAAACTCGCGCTACCGTGCGATGTATACAGAGCAGGGCGTTAGCGTCGATACGATTCAAGCAGTGCAAGCAATTAACCCGCATATGCCGCTTGATTTTGATCAGCGTATCCGTGCAGTTCAAGCATTTAGCGAGCTGTCACAAGCGTCGATGTTGGCTGATTCAAACAAACGCGTTGCTAATATATTGGCTAAGTCAGAAGTGAGCGTGGCTGATACAGTCGATGAAGCACTACTGTCTGAATCTGCTGAGCAAAATTTATATGCAAATGTGAAGCAAGCACAGACAGTGGTACAACCATTGCTTGAGCAAGCGGACTATACGCAAGTATTGCAAACGCTTGCTAGCTTAGATGAGCCGTTGACCCAGTTCTTTGATCAAGTAATGGTCAACAGTGAAGATGCTGCGCTTAAAAACAATCGCTTGGCATTGCTAAAGCAGGTTCGTGCCTTGTTCTTGACGGTAGCTGATATCAGTGAGCTACAGCTGTAACCCTGCTAAAACCTGATAGTTACTTTAACCTGATTGTTGTTTTAAATTGACGGTTACTTTTAATAAAAACCTGGCTTATCATGGCCAGGTTTTTTGTTATGCAGTTGACTGGTTTACTCATACAGTTATCCGTTAGATATAACCAGTCAATTAGTGCAATCAGCAATTAAACGGTAAAGGCATTGTATTATCGCTATTATTGACGGTAAAATTTATGCTATCAAAACGTCTTAAATAATCTTATTTAATAGATTTCGTTATTTCTCGCGTTTACCCTTAATCGAAGGAGCACTGCTGTGTTTGCTGTTATTATTGTCATCCTTATTATTTGGGCTTCAATGTGGGCTTTTTATAAGTTTATGTACCCGCGCGCACCTAAAAGTATGATGCCAAAAGAAGGAGATGTGACCACACCGCGTCAGTGTAATTTTTGTGGCAACAGCTTGGCTGAATATCGCGGTGTACTCGAAACCAAACCAAGTACAGCTACCGATGGCAATATTGAAGCGAACCAAGAGTTATTCTTTTGCAATTATGAGCATCAAGCAGACTTTCATGCAGGCAAGACCTACACGCCTTATACATAAATAGATAAATGATTGACCAAAAAAAGCGCCTAACTTTATTGGCTAGGCGCTTATGAGTTTAGTACAGTACGATGCATCTATAGAATAGAATGAGCATCTTTCATAATTTTATTGAGCAATGCCTCAGACTGTTTGTCTTTCTGCAAACGATCTTCATCACTTCTTTGATTGGCATGGATTTTTTCATATAGGTTTAAGCAGCACAGTACCAGTATGCTTTCTTGACTTAGGCTTGGCGCATCTCTTTTTAGATCGAGCGCATAGTTGTTGATATATGAAACCGCTGACAGTAGCTCTTCTTGCTCATGTACTGGACAAAAGATTGGATAAGTAACCCCAGCAATCGCAATATCAACTTTTTTAATTTGTGGTTCTGGCGCTTTAGGTGTTTTGGTATTAGATTGTGCCATGGCGCTTGATATATTTGATGCTGCTGGTGTCGTTTTTTGCGCTGGTACTGGCGCGCTTGTTACTGGCACACTTGGCGCTTGAGTATTTTTTGGTTGTTTTTCTATCGATTTGCTTTGGTCATCGGTCATGATAAATCCTACAATGTCTGGTCAGTGAAATGAGTGATATCAGATTTTACAAATAGCGTCTGGTAGCTCAATAAGCAGTACGTCTTTGCTATCTGCTACAAGAATGCGTTAGCCTTCTGCTTGATCGATACGAGTTAGGCGCTGTAATACGACTTGCGTACGCTCGGCTGCCAATTGGTTCTTCTTTTGCAGCTCACTGTTTTGTTGTTTGATATCGCTATACTGCTGCTTTAGCTCATTATTGTGTTGTTGCAGCTCGCTGTTTTGTTGTTGTAATTGGCTGATCTGTTTTTGCAGTTTGTCTTGTTCTTCACCGATCATATGGTGCGCTTCTGCAAGACTTTGATAGCGTTTATCGAGATCGTTCAGTTGTTTTTTGGCACCGTCACGTTCGTTATGACTGTTATCTAATTTGGTTTTTAGGGCGGTAAATTCTTTTGAATCAGTAACAGGGTGTTGTTTTAAGCTGCTAAGTTCAGCACTGACAAGCTGATACTGTTTTTTGATGTCGAGTACCATTTTTTCTAATATTCTAAGTTGATCATACATAGTCAGTTTTTATCCTTAACAAGTAAGCGTGAATGAATTTTGTTCGCTGCATTTAATAATGCCATAGGTGACCGCATAATATCTATATCAACAAAGTAATTACAAGCATCAGGCTTTGTCTTTTCACTTTTATTTATCGATGATTTGTCTATGACATTTTATCGCGACTATTTTTGTTTTATGAGCAGTAATCAATTACTAGGACATCTATTATGAATGATAATATCTCTGGCTGGAATACTTGGCTGACTGCGTTTGATGATTGGACTGACGTGTCTATCAGCGAAGTGCATGGCATGATGACAGGGCTTATGACGGCTTGTAATGCACCCGACGAAGCAACTTGGGCTAAGGTGTTTGAGGAGCTCAGCTTTGCCCCGCTACCAGAGCCTGCATTGACCTTGCTGACAGAAGAAGCGGAAGACATTGTGTTTCAGCTAAAAGACAAAGATGATGCCTACGCGTATATGCCGCTCATCCCAGATGATGAACATGATTTATACGAGCGCGTGATGGCGTTGAAACAGTGGGCAAACGGTTTTATGACCGGTTTTGGCATTACCGATTGTGGTTTGACCAGCGAAGAAAACGAGATGCTATCTGATTTGGCTAAGATTGGCGCAATTCGTCTCGAAGATGATGAAGATTTTGAAGGTGGCGAAGAGTCTTATCTTTACATCTATGAATTTGCTCGTATGGTACCCGTAAGCTTTGCCACGCGTAAACGCAAGGCTGTCAAAGATATCGCGCTCATCGCTGGTTTGTCTATCGATGCCAAAACAACCAAAGAGCTACAGGCAGAAGGCAAGCTACCAAAACCAATGCCGCCAGTGGTTGATGTGATGAATCATAACAATCCATCGTAAGGCAGCTCTGACACATCATAGTTCTGAAAATTGTAGTAAGGATATTTTATGATCCAAAATAATAGTAGTAATAGCGACAACGTCAGTAATAGCGATAACGTTAGCAGTAGCAGCGATGTCCAGCTGAAAAGTATCGAGCATCCTACTCAAAGTCTCGATTGGCTAACACGTCTCATCGCCTTTGACACGGTTAGTCGTCATTCTAATTTGGCTTTGATTAATGATGTAAAGTCGTACTGTGAGCAGTTAGGTTTGACGGTAGATTTGACTTTTAACGAGGCTAAAACCAAAGCCAATTTGTTTGTGACTGTACCGGCTGGCGAGAACGCTGATATTACTAATAACGGTCTGGTCTTATCAGGTCATACCGACGTTGTACCTGTCGATGGACAAGCGTGGTCTTCAGAGCCATTTACCGCGACGATACGGGGTGATAAGCTATATGGTCGCGGTGCGTGTGATATGAAGGGCTTTATCGCTTGTGCGCTTACGGTATTGCCGCAAGCCGTGCAGTTATCGACCAGTGGTCAGCTACGTCGTCCGTTGCATTTGGCATTGTCGTTCGATGAAGAGGTTGGCTGCTTGGGTGCGCCATTGATTTTGGCAGACCTAAAAGCACGCGGCATCATGCCTGATTACTGTATTGTCGGTGAGCCAACTAACATGGCTATGGTAGTTGCACATAAAGGCATCGCGGTTTATCGTTGCCGTGTACATGGCAAGTCGGCGCATTCGTCACTTATTGCACAAGGTGTCAATGCTATTAGCTACGCTAGCAGATTGGTTGGCTACGTAGATACGCTTGCTGAAGAGCTGAGTACTCGTGATGACACTTTAGAAGATGGGGATGCATCATTTACAGTGCCTTATTCGACATTGTCAGTAGGTACCATACATGGTGGTACAGCGACCAATATCGTGCCCAATTTATGCGAGTTTACTTTTGACTATCGTAACCTGCCGCACATGACGCAAGACGATATACTAGCGCCCATTCGAGCCAAAGTCGCTGAGCTAAATGCCCAAATGCAAGCGCGCGCGCCAGAGACTGGCATTGAGCTGATGCAAGAAGAAAGCGTACCAGCAATGACTGACAATGATAGCGCTGAGTTGCAATCATTGATCGCTGCGCTGACAGGAGATGATGAGCGTCATAAAGTGGCTTACGCGACTGAAGGCGGTCAGTTTACCAATGCAGGCATCCCAACGATTATCTGTGGCCCTGGTAGTATTGAGCAGGCGCACAAAGCGGATGAGTATGTGGAGCTTAGTGAAATTGAACGCTGTGATGTGTTTTTAAAGAAGCTATTAGATAGCTGTACGACTCAGCCGTCCATGTAATCGTAATTATTCAGAAGAAGGCATGTCGTTTCTTTAATGATTTCTGCGAGAATTTTTGATATATAGGTATAAATGACACCGTCTTAATGGCGGTGTTTATTTTTTAGTCGCGTATTTAAGTCGTATAGCCTTTCGTATTAGAACCATTTACACATGACAAAGTAGGGGTGGGTTGATGTCTTGGCATCTGTTTGCAGTGTTTTTCGCAAGTACGTTTTTTATCTCAGCGACCCCTGGTCCTAATATGCTGCTGGCATTTCAGTACGGCATGAACTATGGCGTCAAACGAACCTTATGGACGCTAGCAGGTCTGAGCCTTGGCTTGTTTGTATTACTGCTATCGACACTGCTTGGCTTGGACGTAATCAGTCGCCAGTCACCGTGGCTACTGACTATTATCAAAGCCGTGGGTGCGGCATACTTAATCTATTTGGGTATCAGCTCTTGGCGCGATGCTGGTGACAGTAGCTTGATGAGTGATGCTAAAGAGTTGAGTGCCGAGGTAGCAGCAGACTATGCTGCCACTGACGGCGTACCCAGTACACCGCAGCCGCGTTCGCTCTCTAGTGCCGCTACTAAAATAGCGCCGAGCAATACTACCTTGTTTCGTACTGGTGTTTGGGTATCGTTATCTAATCCGAAAGCTATCTTGTTCTTTGCGGCATTTTTCCCTAAGTTTATCAATTTTAGTGCGCCATTGTGGCCACAATATGTCCTATTGACCATCGGCTTGTTTTTGAGCGAAACGATTTGGCAAATCGTATATACGCTAGGTGGCAAGAAGCTAGCAAGCTGGCTCGATGTGGGTAATCGCTTAGCATGGCTCAATCGTGGTTGTGGAGTAATATTTATAATTATCGCTGCTGCCTTATTGGCTGAAGTGATAAATAGTTTTATGGTTTGAAAAATACCGATAATATTTCAAATTAAAGCTATTAATTGATTATATATTTTTTAAAGTATTATCTATAAAAAATAAATTAATTATTGACTTTAGTTTTTAAATCGTTATTATTGGCTCATTAATTTATATCGTTTATCTTTCGTAAGCGATAAATCGTTTCAATTAATCTGCTATTGTCGCCCTGACATTAGCCACAACCTATGGAGGAATCATCGTGTCCTATATAACTACCAAGACGTTTTTAGAGATTAAATGTGTAAACCACATGACAGCAATGACACCTTCGAAAAGGTTTGGCTAAATTTTTATATAAGCTATTGAGTGATATCCCATCTATCGATATTAACGAATAGCCTTCTGTATCTACTTGCGCTATCTCTTTTCTAGGTCTACTGTGCCAAATTTGCTCTGCGATTGTGCTAAGCCATATTGCGCTTGCTGTTATCTGTTTACCTAACATTTTTCTTTACCGCTATTGCTAATAAAGCGACTCAGGCTATGATTCAGCTAAAGCTTTTCTATGCATATAATATTTACGCTGTGGCCGACGGTTCTGATCTATATTATCTTTCTTTAAAATGTCCATAATAAATTAACCATGAATT
>NZ_PJBU01000015.1:0-8054 GCF_002863645.1 Psychrobacter sp. MES7-P7E
AGATGCAGTATATTTCCGAAATATTGAGCCTGTTGCTTTAGGATTTCTTGATTCGATATATAGTCTCTGTAAATTTGTATAATTGTATTTTTACTAATATCTGCCTCTTTTAAGCTCTCAGCTTGAAGACCTTCAAATTCAAATATATTATTCTCATCTGTATTTTTCATAAATACTTATATCCATAAAATTAGCCGTGTAAGATGGGTTAGTTTGCCACATTAATGGTAGGTTACGCTATCGCTATCAGATCCTACCAAGTAGAAAAAAACGTGATTATCTACAACAACCAAATTTTAGACAACAAAAAAGGCCACTCCCTAAAGAGTAGCCTTTTATCATTAATCATCTAAAAAATGCTAATTATTGCGGACGGCCTTGACCATGTCCTTCAGGTTTTTTATACCCTTTTACAGTCATACAGGCTTCTAGTTTTTTCATATCACTTTGGCTTGGACGATTCTCTTTAGACATTTTTACGCCAGCTCGTTGAGCACAGTCATCCATGGCTTGCTTCATATCAGCAGACATCGCAGGTCTTTGATGGTTGCGATCGCTTGTGCCATTTGATGTACCGCTTGACGCACAGGCGCTAACGCCAACAGTAGATGCCAAGACAATAAATAGTAACTTTTTCATAGAGAGTCCTTAAGAGTTTCAGAGGTCGTACAAGAGTGGGTAACGTCAATTTGTGTTGGTTATATCGTTATTAACCAGTTGTTTCTATATCGTATGCGTATACGCATCATATCTAACCATTTAAATATTAATACATTTAGATTTTAAGTATCTTTAATAAATATTAAGAAAGGTAACATAGCGAAGTAACTTAGGTCTTAGTTTATATATCAACTTCCATTCATGGCTTATAGTTTACGCTTCGCCTTGTAATGGTTAATAAAAAAGGCCACCCTATAAAGAGTGGCCTTTTATCAATCAGGACTAACGGTATTAGCTGACTTCTTTCATACCTTGTTCAAGCATTGGCTTTAAGAATATACCCGTGTATGATTCTTTGACTTCAGCCACTTCCTCAGGTGTACCTTCAGCGATGATCATACCGCCACCTTTACCGCCTTCAGGGCCTAGATCAATCACCCAATCCGCCGTTTTAATGACATCTAAGTTATGCTCAATGACCACAATGGTATTACCTTTATCGCGTAGGGCATGCAGGATATTGAGTAGCTTATCGATATCATGGAAATGCAAACCAGTGGTTGGCTCATCCAAGATGTAGAGCGTCTGTCCCGTATCACGTTTGGCAAGCTCACGCGCCAGTTTGACACGTTGCGCTTCACCACCTGATAGCGTTGGTGCAGACTGACCCAAGCGAATATAGCTCAGACCGACATCCATCAGTGCTTGCAGACGACGATAGATGGCTGGTATCGCTGAGAAGAACTCAACGGCATCTTCAACCGTCATATCAAGCACATCAGCGATGGTTTTGCCTTTGTAGTGAATCTCTAGTGTCTCGCGGTTATAGCGCTTGCCTTCACAGGTATCACAGGGCACATACATATCTGGTAAGAAATGCATCTCAACTTTGATAAGACCATCACCTTGGCACATCTCACAGCGTCCGCCTTTTACGTTGAAACTAAAGCGGCCCGGTTTATAGCCACGGGCACGCGCTTCTTGCGTCTGGGCAAACATCTCACGCACAGGGGTAAATACACCTGTATAAGTTGCTGGGTTTGAACGCGGTGTACGACCAATTGGACTTTGATCAATATCGACCATTTTGTCCAAATGTTCAAGACCGCTAATGCTTTCAAATTTATCGGCAACCAGCGTTGAGGCATTGTTTAACTGAGTCGCTGCCAATGGCATAAGCGTGCGGTTAATCAAGGTTGATTTACCCGAACCTGAGACACCCGTCACACAAGTCATGATGCCAACAGGAATGGTCAAATCCACATCGTGTAGGTTATTACCTGACGCGCCTTTTAGCTCGATGGTCATCGGTACTTTTTTGGCTTTGGCCTTACCTTTGACTTCGACATCGATGGTTTTGGCTTTATGACGCACAGTTGGAATCTCGATTTTCTTCTTACCAGACATATATTGTCCAGTCAGCGATTCTTTATTTGCCATGATGTCATCGACCGTACCTTGGGCAATTACGTGGCCACCATGTACGCCTGCACCGATACCGATATCGATGACGTGATCCGCTTGGCGAATCGCATCTTCATCATGCTCAACGACCAGTACCGTATTGCCTAAGTCACGCAAGCGCGTTAGGGTTTTTAGCAGACGATCATTGTCACGCTGATGCAGACCGATTGACGGCTCATCAAGTACATACATGACGCCCATCAAACCTGCACCGATTTGACTAGCCAAACGAATACGCTGCGCTTCACCGCCCGATAACGTCTCGGCAGAGCGGGCGAGTGTTAAATAATCAAGCCCGACGCTGACGAGAAAGTTTAAGCGCTCATTAATCTCTTTAAAGATTTTTTCGGCTACTTCACCTTTGTGACCGCCAATCTTTAGCGTTTTATAATAGTCAGCCGCATCACCGATAGATAGCTTAACGATTTCTGCAATGGTCTGATCATCAACACGGACATTGCGTGAGATTTCATTCAGACGTGCACCATCACAAACGTTACAAGTGGTATCAGCCAGATATTTAGCTAACTCGTCACGGACAAGGTTACTTTGCGTCTTGGCATAACGACGCTCTAGGTAAGGAAGGACACCTTCGAACGGTACAGTCTTGTTCGTTTTGCGACCGCGCTCATCGGTAAAATTAAAGGTCAGCTTTTCTTTACCAGAGCCATGCATGATTAGGTCTTGCTGTTCTTTTGACAGGTCCTGCCACGGTGCATCCATGTCGATTTTGAAATGCTTACAAACCGTGCTAAGCAAGCCAAAGTAGTAGGCATGACGCTTGTCCCAACCATTGATTGCGCCTTGGTTAAGTGACTTCTCATGATGGGTAATGAGTTTTTCAGCAGCGAAATATTGACGTTTACCGAGACCATCACAGCTTGGGCATGCGCCGTATGGGTTATTAAAACTAAACATACGTGGCTCAAGCTCAGGCACCGCACGATCACAGACAGGGCATGAATGCTTAGCTGACATCACTTGGTTTTCGTCACCGCCTTCTTTTGGATTACCATCCATAAAGTGCAGCGTGACCAGTCCTTGACCCAAACGTAACGCCGTCTCTAAGCTCTCAGCGACACGGTTGCCCAAGTCATCACGAACTTTAAAGCGATCGACCACCACTTCGATGGTATGTTTTTTCTTCTTATCCAACGTCGGTAGCTCGTCGGTATCATAGACATCACCGTCGACGCGCACACGGACAAAACCTTGACCGATGAGCTGCTCAAGCAAGACGGTATGCTCACCTTTACGCTCACGGATGACAGGTGCCAAGATCATAATCTTGGTATCATCTGGCAATGCCATGACCTGATCGACCATTTCAGTGACCGACTGTGCGACCATTGGCTCACCGTGCTCAGGGCAATATGGTGTACCAATGCGTGCATAGAGCAGACGCAGATAGTCATAAATCTCGGTAATCGTACCGACGGTCGAGCGTGGGTTATGGTTGGTTGATTTTTGCTCGATAGCAATCGCAGGGGATAGACCCTCGATACTATCGACGTCAGGTTTCTCCATTTGCGAGAGGAACTGACGCGCGTATGCCGATAAGCTTTCGACATAACGACGTTGCCCTTCGGCATATAGCGTGTCAAATGCCAATGAAGATTTACCAGAGCCAGATAGGCCAGTGATTACCACGAATTTATCTCGTGGAATGTCTAAATCGATGTTTTTTAAATTATGAGTACGTGCGCCGCGTATTGCGATATGGTCATGTGCCATCGGTTACAGGTTTCCTATTTGCTAAAAGGGGATTGGGAAATATCTCAAGTCAAAAAGTAAATACAGATCAGTAAAATAGTTGGTTAAAAGGTGAATAATTCTAAATTTATGATGTTGTTATAAGTAGTGTTGTTATAAAAGATATCGTTATAAATAATACCGTTATGAACAGTGTCGTTATAAAAGGTACATACATTGATAAGGTAAAAGTTAAGCCAGCCTAGTTATTCATTTTCTATTGTTGTTTGGCTTTATATTGTTTGTCGTTCCTACGACTATTTTTTATAGGACTCAGCAAATCTAAATCAAATCAATGTTAAGTAACAGGTATCGTTTGTTATGGTTTTGACCAAAAATGTCATTTTATAGAAGCGTTCGTCGTTACGTAGATATGGTGAGTGAGCCATTAATTGTGCTGACAACGTTTTACTTTATTGTCATGGTGACAGCATTATTCAAGGTGTCACTGTGCATCTGATGCACTTGGTAACAAAATAATCTCGTAATATGAATGGCTTGGGTTGAGGGCGCATACGTTACTGCACCAGTAAGACAAAAGTCTCGGCAACCAAACGGCGAATGTCTTATACTAGGGGGCTTGATTTATAGGCCAATGCCTTGATAAACCAGTAGTGATAAATCATGGTATGGCACAGTGTTAGTCGTGAAAGATAGCAATGAGCAACCAGCAATGATCAACCAGTGAGGCAAGTATGAATAGCGTAGAGAAACGGGCAATCCTCGGAGTCGGTGGCATCTTTGCCTTACGTATGATTGGCTTGTTTATGATTGTGCCGGTATTTTCTGTTTATGGTGACAATTATGCACACGCGACGCCGTTTTTGATTGGTTTGGCCGTTGGTATTTATGGCTTAGGGCAGGCTATTTTTCAGATACCGATGAGTTTGGCTGCTGATAAATTCCCGCGTAAGCCTATTATCTTTTTGGGATTGATACTGTTCGCTGTCGGCGGCATGATTGCGGCAAATGCGACGGATATTTACGAAGTGATTATTGGTCGAGCGCTGGCGGGTAGTGGTGCGGTCTCTGCTGTGCTGATGGCGTTACTGGCTGATGTGACTCGTGAAGAGATGCGTACCAAAGCGATGGCGACGATGGGGCTGACGATTGCGACCTCTATCATGCTTGCCTTTGCTTTTGGTCCATTATTAGTCGGCTCGCTCGGTATCTCTGGACTGTTTTGGCTAACTTCAGGATTTGCTATTTTGGCGATGCTGCTATTGGTGGTGGTACCGACGCCTATGCGCGTGCTTAAGCATAATTTGGATAACAAAACCATTGGTCAACAGTTAGCCACTGTCCTCAAGATTGGCGATCTTAACCGCTTACATATCGGTATCTTTGCGCTACACCTAACGATGACGGCGATATTTGTGATATTGCCGCACCAGCTCAGTGACGTACTTGGCTTATCAGTACGTCAGCAAGGCATGGTGTATTTGCCACTATTGTTTATTGGTTTCGCCATCGCGATACCGTTTATTATCATCGCTGAAAAGAAACGCAAAATGCGTCAGGTTTTTTTGGGTGCGATTGCATTAATGACCGCCGCTTTAGCCATACTCGCGCTTGGTAGTCAGGTCGGTATTGGTATTATATTGGGCTTGCTGCTGTACTTTATGGGCTTTAACCTGCTTGAGGCGACGATTCCCTCATGGATATCTAAGCGTGCACCAGTCGCTAATAAAGCGACCGCGATGGGGCTTAACTCTTCTAGTCAGTTCTTTGGTGCATTTGTAGGCGGGGCAATGGGTGGTCTGTTATTAAGCCAGCCTAATTTGTTGGCGTGGGGCATACTGGCTATTATTATGGGTGCCGCACTGCTTATTATTATTCCTATTTCTCAGCCACCTTATCTATCGAGCGCGACCGTTACTATTCCCAAAGACATCAATATCCAAGACTGGTCACGACAAATGCTGGCAGTAGATGGTGTTGATGAGCTGGTCGTAATGGCAAAAGAGCAAGTCGCCTATTTAAAGTTAGATAAGACACAGTTGACAGATGATTCACGTCAGCAGCTATCGAGTTTGGCGCAGAGTCCGCTAGATATATAATAGTTTTGTACTAGTAGTTGTATATGAAATAAAGCCAAATAGCAAAAATTGCACAGACAGCAATCTCATAAACCATCAGTATCAATCAGTGGAAACTAACTACTTATCTCTATTTAAAAGGAATTAATATGAGTAAATCTAAGATGCTGTCTGGTAGTGTCATCGAAGGTAGAAAGAAAACGCATCGCTCAATAGCTAAGTTAACCGTAGGTCTTGGTTTATCAGCCATGCTATTAACCTCTGGTTGCGCTACACAAAATATTCAGGCCTATCAGAGCACTACACCAACGCTCGACATGCATGAGTTTTTTTCGGGGCAAATCGATGGTTGGGGTATGTTTCAAGGTCGAAATGGTGAGGTCAAAAAGCGCTTTTATGTCGACATTAATGCAACCCATGAGGGAGATGATATCATTGTCCTAAACGAGAATTTCTCGTGGGCAGATGGCACGAAATCGCAGCGTATATGGCGTCTGACTGAGCAGACAGATGGCAGTTGGAAAGGTGTAGCAGGTGATGTAATTGGCGAGGCAACAGGGAAAGTGGTTGGCAATACGTTGCACTGGAATTACTTACTAGAGTTACCTGTCGAGGACAAGACCTATAAAGTAACGTTCGATGATTGGATGTATCTTATCAATGAGGATGTCATGCTCAATCGCTCAGTGATGAAAAAATTTGGCGTAGAGCTTGGTAGCGTGACGTTGAGCATGCATCGTAAGCCTTCTGATGATAACTAGAAACCTCTAAATCACTTGATAGTAAGTTAGATGCTATGCAATATTGATAAAGTTAGACGGTGTTCTTCAGCGTCTTAAAATGGCAAAATAGCAGCATATTTATCTATTACCTGTTATTTATTGGACTCTACAATATCGACTAGTATATCAAGATAGAGGATCTAAGCGACATAGACTGACGTGCACCATAGGTAGCCTATAGATATTTCGATAAAAATTGGTTAAAGTAAAATTATACAATTGATAGTGTCAAATGATGCTATCAGATAACGATTAAAACAGTTTATTAAATTATTCATAAGTAAAAGGACAGTATCATGCGCGGAGTCAATAAAGTTATCATCATCGGTAACCTCGGAGCAGATCCTGAGGCACGCCAATTCAGCAATGGCGGTAGCGTAACCAATATCTCGGTTGCGACATCAGAGCAGTGGACAGACAAACAAAGCGGCGAAAAAAGAGAAGCGACAGAGTGGCATCGTATCGCACTTTTTAATCGTCTAGGTGAGATCGCAGCGCAATACCTGCGTAAAGGCAGCAAAGTCTACATCGAAGGTAGTTTGCGTACACGTAAATACCAAGACCAAAGTGGTCAAGACCGTTATATTACTGAGATTCGTGCTGAACAAATGCAGATGCTCGATGGTCAAACTGGCGGCGGTCAGGGTGGAGATAGCTTTGGTGGTCAAAACCAAGGTCAAAGTGGCGGCTATAATAACCAAGGTGGTCAAAACAACCAGAACAACTTTGGTCAGCAAGCAAATAATCAGATGGCACATCAAGGCGGCTACAACCAACCAGCGGCTCAAGGTGGTCAGAATAGCTTTAATAATCAAGCGCCTGCTCAGCAAAACCAGTTCAATCAGCCAGCACAGAAACCTGCACAATCTAAGCCTACAGCAATGCCAGATGGCCCTGTAGATGATGATATTCCGTTTTAGGATACACCTTAGACTTAATGTTAAAAAAGCCCTGCAACTGCAGGGCTTTTTTAATGCTTGCTATAGTTGATTCAATTTAAAAGAGATACAAGGCAACTGAGTGCGGATGTATATGTCATACTTCAAGCGAGGTTAACACTGTGGCTCTCTTATAGAGGGTTAGCTATATCCAAAAATATAATTCAGTTGATGCTTTTTAACGTAGCTAAACTAATTTTTTATTAAAGAATTTTTAATTTATTTAGTACGCTCTTAATATGTAAACGAATAAACTTAAGTTTAATTAGTACTGGTTTAATACTGTTAATTATTACATTAGCTAATATGCTTACTACCTTCTATACTCTATATTGACCGTTTATACCAAAAAATAATTACGATTAATGACGTTTAGTTTTAAAAATTGCTATACTAACTTTATATGGCGTATAGTTAAT
>NZ_PJBU01000016.1:0-7988 GCF_002863645.1 Psychrobacter sp. MES7-P7E
TTTTGATAACGAATTACAGTTCTTCTGTGTAGATCCTGACTATCGTCGCCACCGTATTGGAGCGACGCTAATTCAGGCATTTGAGACTTATCTCGTGGCACAGGGCGTAACCACGTATGCATTACATACAGACACTTTATGTACTTATCAGTACTACGATAATAATGGCTATCAACGTGTTGATCAGTATCCTAACCACCTAAATCCGCAGATAATACACTATACCTATGTCAAATCTTTATCTTAACAAGCTTTTATAGATGACCATCAATGATATTCAAATAAGCATAATCCAAAAGCTCTGAGACAATATTCATACAACCAATAAACTATCTTTAATTAGCCAATAAAGCGGCTTCGAATGGATAATTAGTAAGGTTTTCAAACCCAGTGTCTGTAATAATGATTTGATCTTCAAGTTTGACACCACTTTTACCACCAACTCGACCTACATACGCTTCAACGCAGAGTGCCATGCCCGGCTCCAACACACCACTATAGCCATGGCATTCAAGGTCTTCGGGGTAACGAATAGACGGGTATTCATCACAAAGACCAACGCCATGCATCATCACACCATATCTTTGCGCTCTATATTCTTCAGGAAGCAATAAACCAGATTTTGTCACCTCTTCAAATGTCATTCCTGGTTTCAATATATTCATGTTGTGTTGGATATGTTCATAAGCTACCTGATAGAGATGCTTTTGCTCTGCACTTGGCAAGCTCTCTCCAATCATCCAAGTTCGAGACAAGTCTGCACACATTCCATAAGGGCCAATCAGATCTGTATCGAATGCAAGTAACTCACCCTCCTTCACAATTCGAGGGCCGCTTTCTTGAAACCAAGGATTGGTTCTAGGCCCTGAAGAAAGAATTCGACATTCTATCCACTCACCACCTCGACGAATATTTTCCGCATGAAGAATAGACCATATGTCATTCTCAGTGATACCGGGTACTATTGCTTCTTGCATGCACTTCATCGCAACCTCTGTTGAGGCAATTGAACATCGCATGGCATTAATTTCATCTTCGTTCTTAATAGATCGAGCAAACTCCATCACTTCCTGACCATCAAAAACATCGATTCCTAATTGTTTTATCTTATTGAAACCAGCAATTTCCATTTTATCGATAGCCAATCTTTTATTGTCTCCAGCATGTTCCTGTAAAATAGATTGAATTTCTGAAGCAAACCTAGAGTCATGTTCGTCAGTTCTATCACCGGTTTCAAAGTAGAAGAAAGAAGCGCCTCCTCTGACTTCTTTGATCAAAGGACGGTGTGCTGATAAGTGCTCACAATTGTGAAAATCCCATAAAATAAGATGGCCTGATGCCGATACAAAACAGGCTCTAGAGTGATTATGGGTTACCCATACCTGCATATTTGTGGAGTCAGTCGCATATCGAATATTAAGAGGATCAAACAATAAGATGCCGCCAAGATCTCTTTTCTGTAGTTCTTTTACGATTCTTTGGAGGCGGTATTCGCGCATTCGTGTAAGGTTAGGAGGTGTCAGCCCTAGCTCAGCCCACTCATTGAATGCAAGATCTGTTGGACCTATCTCGACACGGTCATTGTCGTTAAGAGAGCCATCAGCTTTGAACGTGCCACCTCGACGCCGTGAAGGGTCTATTTTTCGATTTGAAGATGTGACTGAGAATGTGGTTATATTGCTCATTATTTGGCCTACCTCATAGTAATAACTCCAACAAACACAGGCTCCATTGAAGACTAGAGCCTTGCGTGAATGGTTGTATCTATAGTAATTTGCCACAGAAAATGAGTATGAAAAAACGATTTAAACACACGAATTCATGACATAAAGTCATGCTAATATTATGACGCTTTCTTTCTCCGCTCTCTATGTTTCAAAACGCTATAAGGCTGTTCTTTTATATTTAATAGACTCAAGCGTGGCGAGCCAAATTAAAGGTAAGACAATAAGAGCCGAACCTATCAAAAGACTGATATCAGGTATTTCATCAAACCATATGATGCCGATAACCACTGCTCCTAACAGACCGGTATATTCTGCACTAGATATTTTATGTGCTTCAACCGCTCGGTAGACCAGTACGCAGATACCCGCATAGATCAAAATAAACAAATTTGAGCCTGCTGCTATCCATAGCGCGTACCAACTCAAAGGGGCATTTTCCCAAATAGCCAAACCAAGCCCCAACGGTATTCCGACTAAATTGGTCAAAAACAAGGTCTGAGCAACGGTGTGATTCGAAGGCAATTTACGCACTAGTAGGTTGTTTGTCGCCATGGTTAAGGCCACGATCAGCGCAAATATAGCACCCATATTAATTTGTGTTGGTTTTACCACGACAAGAATACCTATGAAGCCTAGTATTGCCACAATGATGCTTGGTGCTGTGAGTCTGTCTTTATAAAACAGAAACCCTAACGGCAACATCAGTAAAGGTGCAGTATAAAAAATCGCATTGACCGTGGCTAGCGGTAGCGCTTGGATAGACAACACCATGAATACCGCGCCAAACAACCAAATATGCCCACGTACAAAATGCCATTTTACGTTACTAAGTAGCTTGGCTTTTTGGTTGAATAAACAAAACGGTAGCAGCATCAAGACAGCTGTTAGCTGACGCAATAGCACAAACTGATAGACGGCTGCGCCATCAGGCAATTCTTTTATCAGCGCATCTGAAAGGACGGCAATCATGTTTCCTGCAACCAACAGTATCATTGCAAATCCAACACTCATCTTCGGCATTATCATGCTTATACCTATCTCAAAATACATAAAATTTTCAATTAAGCCATTTAATCTAATGGTCGGATAAATAGTATATTCGCGTATACTCATGACGTATAATGATATAAAAACGTTTAGTATTAGTTGAACTCATAATGAAACTCCCCCCATTACGTGCCATACAATGCTTTGAATCTGTAGCAAGGCTCAATAGTTTTTCTAAAGCGGCAGAAAGCCTCAACGTAACGCAAAGTGCTGTGAGTCATCAGGTTCGAACGCTTGAAGAATATCTTGGTGAAGCGTTGTTTTATAGGCAGGGCCGAACCCTTTCTTTAACAGATATAGGTGCTCGCTATTTCACAGAAGTGAATCAATCGCTGACTACTCTATCCAATACCAGTCAGGCCATTCGCCATGATAAGCCTGGCCATATTCGCCTAGCACTGTATAGTTCAGTGGCTGTCAATTGGTTGATTCCTCGGTTAGAAAACTTCCGCGAACAGCACCCAGAGATTGAGCTGACCTTAAATATGGTGACAGACCAAGACGACTATAATGAGCAATGTTCGGATTGCTTTATTACCGTCAATCTACCGAAACGCAATGTAGTCAGCAAGCTTTTATTCGCTGAGAAGCTATTTCCTGTCTGTGGCCAAAAGCTTTGGGCAGAAATAAAGGATCAGCCATTGCCTGAGGCGTTATGGCAACACCCTATACTGTCCGTAAAGTATTCTGACAAAAGTGAAGGTACGGCTAATGATTGGCTAAAATGGTGTAAAGCAGGCGGGTTTGAGCTGCCAAGCGAGGTAAAGATTAATCAATTTAGCCATGAACTGCTTGCCGCACAGGCTGCACGTTATAACTTAGGTATTACGCTTACCGACAACTATATGATGCTAGAACAAACACATCAGCAAAATCTTGTCAAAATCCCAATGCATGAATTACTCACTGGCGACAGTTTCTATTTCTTTTATAATGACTTAAAGTCAAATCAACCAGACATCATTAAATTGAGTCGTTGGTTAGAGTCACAATGTCTTTAAAAGTGTTTTAAATAGCATTTTAAATAAGTGTTTCTAAAGACCGTCATTAACGAATATTACCTATAATTGCGACCAATAAGCACTGTGAAAGTATCAACCCCCTACGATAAAGAGCAAGACCTATGCAAATAATCCTCAATCAAATGGATATTACCGATTATCAAGTATCAGTAAATGCTGCCGCGATATTAAAATCAATCCATGATCATCAAGTTTGTGATGGCTTTATGATTTTTCCAGAACTTGCTTTGACTGGCTTTCCGACGCTAGACAATATTGAAGCGTTGTATCATCAATCAACAGAGCACTTCCAAAGTATATTGGAAGCAAGCAAAAATACAGATTCAACCATCATTATTGGACATATTGACAAACAGGATCAACTTTTCTATAACGCATGTTCTTTTATAAAAAACGGCAAAATCATTCATAAACACCTAAAGTCAAAGCTTTGGCTTGATGATGTTGGGGTATTTACCAGCGGAGAAGACCTGTCAGTGGTTAGCATTAATGATGTGGTTTGCGGTGCTCAGATTTGTTTTGAGCTAGAGTTTCCAGAAGGCTCAAGAGCACTGGCAAAAAAAGGCGCCAAAATTATTTTTATGCCAAATGGCAACATGTCTCCCTATGCGAATGTCCATTATGTACTGACTCAAGCGCGTGCCATTGAAAACCAATGTTTTGTGATTACCTGCAACGGTGTGGGCGTCGGTCATGGCGGTCAGTTTGTAGGAGAGAGCCTAATCGTCTCTCCTACAGGAAGCATTATAAAAAAACTTGGTTCGTCGCCAGACATAGTAACAGTAGATATAGATTTAGAGGAACTAGAGCAGTCTAAGCAAAACTATCACTATATAGATTTGTCTTAATGTAACCATAGAGCTTAATCATTAAACTGAGTGGCAAGGTTGTTTTCTAGAGAAACCACAGTGAAGAAAAATCACGGTTACTTATCGCGGCTGATGTCTGGCAGGTTGAGAACCAATGGACTATCGTTGAGCTAGTACAGCGCAATCTATATATCCTATGACTTACTATGCTCAGTCTCTCAAAGCATCTTCAACAAAGCTCAACCGGTCTTGACCAAAAAACATCTCACCATTTACGAAGAAACTTGGTGCCCCAAATACGCCTCGTGCTACTGCTTCTTCGGTACTAGATTTTAAACGCGCCTTGACCTCAGGCTCACTAATACGCGCCATAAAATCAGTTGGCTCAACGCCTACTTTCGACAGAACTTCAGCCACGACTTCTGGTGATTCCATATTTAACTTTTCAGCCCATAGCGCATTAAAGATAGCGGATAAATAACTCTCAAATTTAGGTGTCCCCAAATAAGCAGTAACACCGCGCATAAGCTGCATCGTATTGACTGGGAAAAATGGATTGAAGCGAAAAGGCACGTCATAGATGGCTGAAAAACGCTTAAGGTCTTTGAGCATATAAGCGCCTTTAGCAGGTACGGCAGCTGGTGAGGTGTTACCAACAGCTTGGAACACTACGCCAAGTAACATAGGTCGCCAAACAATCTCGGCATTGTGACGCTGCGCGATACTCGCTAACTGTGTCCATGCCAAATAACTGGCTGGGCTACCCACATCAAAGAAAAACTCTACTTGTTTACTCATCTTTGCATTCCTTGCAATATATTAAAAATCCATTAAAATTTTGACGGTTATTAACCAGATAAGATTAAAAAGTTTCCATCCATGGGCGTAAATCCAGCTCATGCGTCCAGCTATCTCTTGGCTGACAGTGCAACTGCCAATACTGCTCAGCGATATGTTCTGGATTTAAAATACCATCTTGGTCTTTTAGCTCATAGCGCTCAGGAAAGTTGTCACGAATAAAATCAGTATCAATAGCACCGTCAATGATAGGGTGTGCGACATGTATGCCTTTAGGTCCCAACTCGCGCGCCAGGCTTTGTGCCAGTGCCCGCAGAGCAAACTTAGCACTAGCAAAAGCTGAAAAACCTTTACTACCGCGTAAAGACGCTGTTGCACCCGTAAAAATAATTGTCCCCCTCTCACGTGGAATCATGACTTTTGCCGCTTCTCTACCTGTCAAAAATCCAGCCAAAGCACCCATCTCCCACACTTTACGATAGACCCTCTCTGTCGTATCTAAGATGGAGAAATGCACGTTTGCACCGATGTTAAACACCACTACTTCAATCGGCCCAATGTCTTTTTCAATATGAGCAAACAGCTCAACCATCTCTTGCTCGACACGTGCATCACAACCAAATGGCTTGACTACTCCTCCAGCCGCTTCGATATCACTGACTAATGTCTCTAGCTTCTCAACAGTCCTTCTGGTCACGCACAAAGTAAAACCTTCTCGCGCAAAACGTTTGGCAACAGCACTGCCAGTGGCATCGCCTGCGCCGATTACAACTGCTACGGGTGCTCTGTTCATGTCTATTTCCTTATAGGTTCCTTTTTAGAACTAACAAAAACATAGCTTTATTTTTGGACCCTGTCAAGCTAACCTATAGCTTAAAGATAAAGGAGATAACCTATGCGCTGGGATGAACTGAACCAACAGTCTTGCTCGGTGGCTCGCACTTTAGCAGTCATTGGTGATCGTTGGACGCTCATGATTTTACGTGATTGTTTTTTGGGAGTCAGACGATTCGACGTATTTGAGCAACGCTTGGGCATTACACGTCATGTCCTATCTAACCGTCTTCGTAAATTGGTTGAATACGATATTTTAAAAAAAGTCGCCTATCAGCAGCGGCCGCTACGTGAGGAATATAGACTGACAGAGTGTGGATTAGATTTGCACTCTGTCGTACTGGCATTGGTCAGTTGGGGTGATAAATACATGGCTGATGAACGCGGGGCACCGCTGTTGCATAGACACAAGGCATGTGGTCACATTATGCATCCGGTGACAGTATGCTCCAAGTGCGCTGAGCCCATTACTGCACGTGATATTGAGGTTGAGATAGGACCCAAATGGATCGGTAATGATGAAGTAAGTATTTAATATAGTAGCGGTTTATAAGCCATTAGAGCTAGATATCAGAACACTTTATTTAAAAGACTTAACCTTTTACGGCTGTACCGTATTTCAGCCTAAAGTGTTCCGAACCCTCGTTAACTATTAATCTAAATGGCGTTATGCAGACCAGCCTTCTAATACAATCTTGCCATGCGCTTGCTGTTTTTCTAGCATTTGGTGCGCACTACGTAGATGTTCAGCGGTGATAGCCCCAAGATTGTGAGCAACTGTGGTTTTGATCTCGCCTGCATCAATCAATTTTGCCACCGCATTTAATAAATGATGCTGTTCAATCATGTCTGGCGTATTGAACATTGAGCGTGCAAACATAAATTCCCAATGCAGACTTAAGCTTTTGGTTTTAAGCGGGTTGGCATCTAGTGATTTTGGATCATCAATCAGTCCAAGCTTACCCTGCGGCTTTAAACATTTAATGATTTCTTCGTAATGATCTTCAGTGTTATTGAGACTCACCACGTAGTCTACTTCAGCAATACCTGTTTTTTGTAGTTCATCAGACAATGGGTTGCGGTGATTGATAACATGATCAGCACCCAAATCTTTGAGCCACTGCACGCTCTCATCTCTCGAAGCCGTACCGATAATCGTGGCAGATGTTCTTGTTTTTAATAACTGAGTTAGGATAGATCCAACGCCGCCCGCTGCGCCAATGACCAATACTGAGACGTCATCAGCGTTCTCGCTACTACCGCTGTCATTCGCTGCGCTATCAGAGACAGGCACTTGCAAACGATCAAATAACATCTCCCAAGCTGTAATCGTCGTCAGTGGTAATGCTGCTGCCTCAGCGAAAGACAAAGAGGCTGGCATGTGCCCAACGATACGCTCATCGACCAACTGATATTCAGCATTGCTGCCTGAACGGGTCAAATCTCCAGCATAATAGACATTGTCGCCTACTGAGAATAAACTGACGTCTTCACCGACAGCCGTCACAGTACCAGCAGCATCCCAACCAATAACAGCATACTCACCCTCTGCAGCAGGACGCCCTTCACGGATTTTGTAATCTACTGGATTGACTGATATGGCTTTTACTTCTACGAGAATATCGCGACCTGAAGCAACTGGTTTATCAAGGGTGATGTCTTGTAGCGATTGTTCATTATCGATAGGTAGATTGTTTTGATAACCAATGGCTTTGATAGTTTGCATAATAGACCTCTTGCAAAAGTCATAG
>NZ_PJBU01000019.1:0-6344 GCF_002863645.1 Psychrobacter sp. MES7-P7E
ATGAGTGGAACTGGAAAAGCGACCATATCAGTGAATATGTTGCAAGAATTTTTTTAAAACCTAATCTTCCTAAATTTTTGTACTATGACGAGTACTTTGCACTACCTTCTAGAATTAGTATTGAAAAACTTGAAAGTAAGACTCTTGGTGACAGTGAGCAAAAGACAGCAAGAGCTTTGTTTGATCTAGCAGAGATAGATACATCTGAGTTGATACAGTCAAATGACTTTGAAGATTTTATTGCAGAGCTCGAAGCAACTGAAGCTATTATTTCTGAAGAGCTTTTTAAGTATTGGCAAACTAACAAGAACCTTGGTATTACTTTTCAAATTGACTCTGTGAAAGATAATCAGAATAGAGTTGTTGAGCATGTATTAGATATTCGTGTAAAGAACAAAGGTGTGTCTTTACCTTTAAAAAATAGAAGTAAAGGCTTTAACTGGTTTTTCTCTTTTCTAGTTTGGTTTAAAAAGATACAGGAAGATGCTGATTCTCAATATGTGTTATTACTAGATGAGCCAGGTTTGAATTTACATGCTTCAGCACAAGCTGATTTACTGAGGTTTCTAGAAGATCTATCGGAAGATTATCAAATAATCTATACGACTCATTCACCCTTTATGATTCCTTCAAATAGCTTAGAGCGAGTAAGAACTGTATTTGAAGAGGACAAAACATCAGTCATTTCAAATAGTATTCAAGAAAAAGATCCAAATACGTTGTTTCCTCTGCAAGCTGCATTAGGCTATGATATCGCTCAAAATCTATTTGTAAGTAAGAAAAACCTGCTCGTTGAGGGCGTATCTGACTTAATTATACTAACAGCTTTATCTGGGCTATTGGAATCCCTTGGGCGTCAAGGTATTAGGGATGATATAACTATTGTACCGACTGGTGGTTTAGAAAAAGTAGCAACTTTTATATCTCTATTGCGTGGTTCTCAGCTAGAAATAGCGTGTCTTCTAGATTCATACAATGATGTTAAAGCAAGAGTTAAGATGGAAAATCTAATATCGGAAAAAATTATACATCAGAGCAAAGTAAGGTTTTTCCATGATTTTATAGACACTTATGATAAAGCTGACTTAGAAGATTTATTTGAAAAGAAAGACTATCTAAATTTATTTAATTCAGCATTCAACGAATACGACAACATAGAGGTTTCCGACCTTAACTCTAATATTGATAGAATTATTCTTCAAATTAACAAAGTAATTGAAAAGAATAGATTCAATCATTTCAGACCTGCTAATGAGATAGCAAAAATCAGTACTGATGAGTGTACTTTTAGTGAAGTAACGCTTCAGAATTTTGAAAATGTCTTTAAAGAAGTAAATAGTCTTTTTGATTAATAGAGATTTTATATGAACCAAACCGTTCCCCAAGGCATTTACCGCCACTATAAAGGCAGCTTGTATCAAGTATTGCATACGGCGCAGCATTCAGAAACTGAGGAATCGCTAGTGGTGTATCGTTGCTTATATGGTGAGTATGGCGTGTGGGTTCGTCCGCTTGCTATGTTCGCTGAAACAGTTACGGTTGATGGTAAGGAAATTCCACGATTTGAATTGATTAAACCATTAAATGATTAATACTTAGCCAATAATTTAGATTGAATTTAGCGCACAAAACAACGACCCGTTGAGGTCGTTTTTTTTGTACATTATTAAAAACCCATAATTAAGCGTTCAGAAACTCTTTCAAGACTTGATAAAAACTAACTGGTGCATCCATCGGCACGGCATGGCCTGATGTTGGCAAAATAATACTGTGCGCATTGGGCAGCAGAGTCGTCAAACGCTGTTGCCACTCTGCATTATATAACTGCGAGCGCGCACCAATCAGTAAGGTAGTCGGAATATTGACTGTTGGCAAAACCTCGCGGTAATCGTAGGGCAGTGCAACATACGCAGATAGGCAGCGCAGTTTGTGTTGCCATGTCGCGTGCTGCATTAGTGAGATTTTGTGTGGTGCCCGATAACTGAGGGCTTTTACCAATAATTGCGAAGGTTTACTACTGACAGAGAGTAGAGAAAAAGAGCGTTCCATGTCTAACAAATTCACTTTTAATCGATAGGGCAGGTGACGGAAGTCAACCATTTGCTCGGCTTGTAAATAAGGAGCAGTGTCGGTAATTAACTGTGTAAATTGCGCAAACAATTCGGTTTGTCGTGTGCCGAATACACCGCCACCTTGCCAGTCTGGCTGATTATGAATAATCGGTGCTTGATCAATGTTCAGATAGTGACTGACGCGCTGAGTACCAAAGCGCTGAAAATACGCCCACATGACCAATGCTCCCATCGATATCGCGGCAACAGGGAAAGCCTCAAAGCCAGTCTCTTTACTCACGTATTCAAATACATCTTGGGTATCCTGTGCATATTGCTCAATAAAATCAAACGTTGGCAACGTTAAGTTATTGGCCAAACCAAACCCTCTAAAATGCGGCAAGTAAAAGCAGTAGTGCTGAATGAGCGGTAAAATAAATGGCAAAAATTGCCTCGCATCCATACCAAAGGCGTGCATTAATAGGACAGGTTTACCTTTGCCAATGACAGAGACGGGCAGCAGCGTTCCATCAGCTGTTTGGACAGTAATAGTCTTTAGCTGGTAGGGAGTAGGAAAGGGTATGAGGTCTTTTTTCATAGAGTGATATCACTTTGATTTTTCAAGCTGCCTTGGTCAATTTAGCTAAGAAAGTATTGCGGTAGAGTACACCGCTACAAAATAGCTATACCGCGAATAAAAGACTGCTATATTAAAGCAGGCATCTGACCATAGCATAGAATTTGGCTAAGGGTAAAAGTTAACAGTGAGACTATACCAATACTATGTAGGGGCTGAAAATTATCGTTGAGGATACAAGTGCATGAGTAGATCAACATTACCATTACTCGATAGTAGCCTATATCCACAAGTATGGCAGCAGCAGACATTTGCCAGTCCGCAAGCGCTTTTGCTATCGATGTTGCCTGCTACTTTGAGTAGGGATGTCACAATTGATGCCAGTGCTTTTACCAAGCAGTTATTAGCAGATGATGTTTATCAAGAATGGATTAATACTACGGTGTTCGGGCGTTATCTTCATCGTAACTTCACCGCATTTTATCAGCAGACAGAAGACAGTTTTAACACAGATATGCCTGCATTGTTCCGACAAGAATTAGTACGGCATACGCAATATTTACCATTAGGTCAGATATTGTTTTTTGCAGGAGATATGCCCAAAAGTGTACGACAGACAAAGACGTTAACCACTACGGTGAATCCAGCAACGGCAATAATAAATGCTCAAAATCTGGCACAAAAGCTGACCGTGAATACTTCAAGGTTAATTATTAATCAGATAACTATCACTGGTAAGCAAGTATTAGGGTTTGCGATACGTCATAATAAGCGCACTAGCGAACGTCTGCGTAACGAAGTGTTGATTTTGGACTTTCAGGATTTGCGTTTGGTCAATGAGCAAGCTATTGAAGACATAAAAAAAAGCAATATAGATGACTCTATATTGCTTCGATCTTATGAGATGCGCTAACAGGTTCGGTGTTGATAAGTAATATATCGATAATCAACATTGACACTAAAACTAGTCGAGCAGTTAATACTAATCTTGCTTGGCAATCGTCAGTCCATTATAAGTCTGGGCGACTGGCATTACTTCTAGACGGTTGACGTTAATATGAGCAGGTGACTCAATTAGCCATAACAAAATATCACCGATATCTTCACCTGTCATAGTTTTAAAGCCATCATACACCTTGGCAGCTTTGTCATCGTCACCATGATAGCGCACGTTTGAAAACTCAGTGCCAGCAACGTTGCCAGGTTCAAGATTGGTCACACGCACTTGGGTACCAATCAGATCTGCTCGCAAGTTTAAGCTGAACTGTTTTACAAACGCTTTAGTTGCGCCGTAAACGTTACCACCAAAGTAAGGCCAGCTACCAGCAATCGAACCGACATTGATGACATAGCCACTGTCACGCTCAACCATCGCTGGCAAGACCGCATGAGTCAGCGCCATCAAGCCTTTAATATTGGTATCAGTCATACGCATCCAGTCATCAAGACTGGCTTTGTGAGCAGGCTCTGTACCCAGTGCCAATCCTGCATTATTGACCAAGACATCGATTTGTTTAAAGTCATCAGGCAAGTCAGCAATGATGTGAGGGATAGACGCTGTATCGCTCACATCCATAACCACGGGTAAAAAAGCCTCACCTAAAGTTTCTGCCAAAGCATTCAATTTATCAAGGCGTCTGGCGCAACCAATCACTCGATGGCCGTTAGCAACCAAACGCTCTGCCAACGCTTTACCAAAACCCGCGCTCGCTCCTGTAATCAATACGTTCATTATCTGTCCTTATTATTGATGCTGTCTGCTGTTGCCATAATTTTGATGACGGCTTTATTTACCCTAATGCGACTTATCTATTCGATAACTGCTTACCAAAAATCTTATCACCAGCATCACCTAGACCTGGGATGATGTAACCGTGCTCATCTAAATGGCTGTCTAATGCGGCAGTGTAGATAGTCACGTCAGGATGCGCTTCATTTACCAAGCGTACGCCTTCAGGTGCAGCCACCAATACCAATGCTTTAATATTCGTACAGCCATTTTTCTTGAGCATCTCGATGGTCGCAACCATTGAGCCGCCCGTAGCTAGCATTGGATCAATAATTAGCGCAGGACGCTTGTCCATGTGGCTCACAAATTTTTCAAAGAAAGGGACTGGCTGCAACGTTTCTTCATCACGTTGTAGACCGACTACAGAAATCTTAGCAGTAGGGATCAAGTCGAGCACCCCATCAAGCATGCCGATACCTGCGCGTAAAATCGGTACGATCGTCGCCGTCTTACCGATGATTTGCTCACCAGTGATTTCGCCACACCAGCCTTCCATTGGGAAAGTTTCGATTTCAAAATCACGGCTTGCTTCATAAGCCATCAAGCGTGCAAGCTCTTTGGTCAATGTACGAAATTTATAAGTACTACAGTCTTTTTCGCGCATGAGGCTGAGTTTATGACGGACTAGTGGATGATCGATTACCGTAATTTTTAAATCGCTGTTTAAGTCACTCATAAGTACTCTCTTGGTTTCTTGTCTGATGCTTGCGCAGTTACTGCGGTTGCTATTAGTATAAAAGATACAAACACTTACCGCACTTTAACCATATCTTTAGCTTATAAATAGTAAAGTTAAACCCTTCACAATCAAGCTAATAAACTACTTTACGACAGTGCTCATTTATCGCAATGACAATATTTGCGTTCACAGCTGCCATCAAAGCCTAAGCAATTCAGGCTAAGTAAAATGATATCGCGCTATTTAAGTCAACTGATTGAACCGACTAAGTTTGACTATATAACGTGATTATAAGTGAGGTAGTGTTTAGACTTGCTATGATACCAAAAAAACCGCTTTTCTGATGAAGAATATCATGACTATAAAAACACCAAGCACCCAAAAAACTGCTGATACTGAATCTAAACTGTCTGATGACAAAGCCACAGAGCTTGAAAATCACCCCTTTGAGCCTGTCTTACCGCCCAATGCCACGGTCATGATGATGGGTACTTTTCCACCAACTGCTGATAAATGGGCAATGAGCTTTCATTATCCCAATTTTTATAATGATATGTGGCGGATATATGGCCGAGTATTTTTTGATGATGCTGACTACTTTAGAGTAGGCGATGAGAAGCGCTTTGACCCTGAGCGCATTCGAGATTTTATGTTTGAACGTGGTATTGCTTCTTGTCCGACAGTAAAGCAGGCCATCCGTGAGACGGGTAATGCTTCGGATAAAAATCTAACAGTAGTCACACCTGTTGATTTAGATGTTATCTTGCCGCAAGTGCCAAAGGTAGCGTCATTGTTTACGACAGGAGGTAAGGCGACCGAAATACTGCTTGGGTTATTAGACGAGCCAATTGCCAAATCAAAGCATCCAAAAACCAATCAAAGTATGGATTACCCTTATCAATGGCAGAGTACAGATAACCAGAAAGCTGATGTGAATAACCTAACCTTATATAGGTTACCGTCGACTTCACGTGCTTATCCACTATCGTTGGATAAGAAAGTAGCGGCGTATAAAGCATTTTTTGAAAAGATGGGTAAGTTATAAAGTTCAAATAGAGAAATGGTTGCACTAATCGAAGGTAAAGCTCAAAGATAGTAGAAGGTATTTATCTAACAAAGATAAGCGTTTTTAATGTTAGAAAGTACAGTAAATAGCACATTTATAATCAGTTTCTACACCTATTAAAATTGATTAAATCATAACCCATTGAAAAAAATACAGATTTATTCATCTACTAAAATAAGATT
>NZ_PJBU01000020.1:0-5787 GCF_002863645.1 Psychrobacter sp. MES7-P7E
CGTCTATAATACGCACCTCATCAAGACGAGCTGGAAGTAGCTAGTGTGTAGATTACACATTAATAACCCAGTTAACTTGTTGAAACAAATTAAAAAAAGAAGTTGACAGACTATTAAAACATGATATGATGGTCAGCTCGCTAAATAGGATAAGCCACATTGGCTGACTTATTTAGTTTGAAATACTAGCACTGGACGACAGTGTCAGACATTATTTAAAAGCATAACTAAAGAACAACTTGTGTGGATTTTTGCTGATTCAGAATGCTAAAAAATAAAGTTGACTATCTTTTCTTTTCGGAAAGATTATTAACTATAAAAATTATCATTTAAGACAGCAGAAAAACTCAAAGTTAATTCATTACGAACATAATTTTTAGCGATTTTGCCAGATTAAATGAGCCAAGTTTAGAAGCTTCTTTAAAGAGCTTCATAGCAAGATTAAACTGAAGAGTTTGATCATGGCTCAGATTGAACGCTGGCGGCAGGCTTAACACATGCAAGTCGAGCGGAAACGATGGTAGCTTGCTACCAGGCGTCGAGCGGCGGACGGGTGAGTAATACTTAGGAATCTACCTAGTAGTGGGGGATAGCACGGGGAAACTCGTATTAATACCGCATACGACCTACGGGAGAAAGGGGGCAGTTTACTGCTCTCGCTATTAGATGAGCCTAAGTCGGATTAGCTAGATGGTGGGGTAAAGGCCTACCATGGCGACGATCTGTAGCTGGTCTGAGAGGATGATCAGCCACACCGGGACTGAGACACGGCCCGGACTCCTACGGGAGGCAGCAGTGGGGAATATTGGACAATGGGGGAAACCCTGATCCAGCCATGCCGCGTGTGTGAAGAAGGCCTTTTGGTTGTAAAGCACTTTAAGCAGTGAAGAAGACTCTTCGGTTAATACCCGGAGACGATGACATTAGCTGCAGAATAAGCACCGGCTAACTCTGTGCCAGCAGCCGCGGTAATACAGAGGGTGCAAGCGTTAATCGGAATTACTGGGCGTAAAGCGAGCGTAGGTGGCTTGATAAGTCAGATGTGAAATCCCCGGGCTTAACCTGGGAACTGCATCTGAAACTGTTAGGCTAGAGTAGGTGAGAGGGAAGTAGAATTTCAGGTGTAGCGGTGAAATGCGTAGAGATCTGAAGGAATACCGATGGCGAAGGCAGCTTCCTGGCATCATACTGACACTGAGGCTCGAAAGCGTGGGTAGCAAACAGGATTAGATACCCTGGTAGTCCACGCCGTAAACGATGTCTACTAGTCGTTGGGTCCCTTGAGGACTTAGTGACGCAGCTAACGCAATAAGTAGACCGCCTGGGGAGTACGGCCGCAAGGTTAAAACTCAAATGAATTGACGGGGGCCCGCACAAGCGGTGGAGCATGTGGTTTAATTCGATGCAACGCGAAGAACCTTACCTGGTCTTGACATATCTAGAATCCTGCAGAGATGCGGGAGTGCCTTCGGGAATTAGAATACAGGTGCTGCATGGCTGTCGTCAGCTCGTGTCGTGAGATGTTGGGTTAAGTCCCGCAACGAGCGCAACCCTTGTCCTTAGTTACCAGCGGGTTAAGCCGGGAACTCTAAGGATACTGCCAGTGACAAACTGGAGGAAGGCGGGGACGACGTCAAGTCATCATGGCCCTTACGACCAGGGCTACACACGTGCTACAATGGTAGGTACAGAGGGCAGCTACACAGCGATGTGATGCGAATCTCAAAAAGCCTATCGTAGTCCAGATTGGAGTCTGCAACTCGACTCCATGAAGTAGGAATCGCTAGTAATCGCGGATCAGAATGCCGCGGTGAATACGTTCCCGGGCCTTGTACACACCGCCCGTCACACCATGGGAGTTGATTGCACCAGAAGTGGATAGCTTAACCTTCGGGGAGGCGTTCACCACGGTGTGGTTGATGACTGGGGTGAAGTCGTAACAAGGTAGCCGTAGGGGAACCTGCGGCTGGATCACCTCCTTATAGACGCATTCGGTCAGCAAGAATTCACAACAAGTTGTTCTTTAGTTTAAGCTTACGTTTTTAACAAACGTATTAGGGTCTGTAGCTCAGCTGGTTAGAGCACCGTGTTGATAACGCGGGGGTCGGTGGTTCAAGTCCACCTAGACCCACCATTTTACAATGGGGCCATAGCTCAGTTGGTAGAGCGCCTGCCTTGCACGCAGGAGGTCAACGGTTCGACTCCGTTTGGCTCCACCACTACTAAGACGGTTAAGTAAGCTTTAGATGCCAATAAATAAATAGGTATTAAATAGAAACAAGTGATTGTGACTGATTACTTCTTTCTGTTTTATACAGAATCTGTGACTCGACGAGAGCATAGAGACTATTTAAAAACATAGATATGAGTCTGGGTTAGGAAGAGCGTGTTCACGCGCACTTCCTAACCTTAATAACTCGCCTCTTAACGACATCAGTTGTTATCCCAGGGGTGAGTTATTAAAAAAGTAAAGAGAACTGAATCAAGCGTATAAACATAGGTGATATCGTTATCATAATTAGATTGTATGACACTTAGAAGTCGAAAGACTACTTGGGGTTGTATGGTCAAGTAATGAAGCGCACATGGTGGATGCCTTGGCAGTCAGAGGCGATGAAAGACGTGACAGCCTGCGATAAGCTTCGGGGAGGCGGCAATATCCTGTGATCCGGAGATTTCTGAATGGGGAAACCCACTTACCATAAGGTAGGTATCCTAATTTATTAGGAAGCGAACGAGGGGAAGTGAAACATCTCAGTACCCTTAGGAATAGACATCAATTGAGATTCCCCTAGTAGCGGCGAGCGAACGGGGAGAAGCCGATTAATTCTAATGTAGAAGAACAGCGTGGGAAAGCTGACCGTAGTAGGTGATAGTCCTGTATTCGAAACATTAGAGTTAACATATTAAGTAGAGCGGGGCACGAGAAATCCTGTTTGAAGATGGGGGGACCATCCTCCAAGGCTAAATACTCCTGACTGACCGATAGTGAACCAGTACCGTGAGGGAAAGGCGAAAAGAACCCCTGTGAGGGGAGTGAAATAGAACCTGAAACCGTGTGCGTACAAGCAGTGGGAGCCCACTTGTTGGGTGACCGCGTACCTTTTGTATAATGGGTCAGCGACTTATATTCTGTAGCAAGGTTAACCGTTTAGGGGAGCCGTAGGGAAACCGAGTCTTAATAGGGCGTTTAGTTGCAGGGTATAGACCCGAAACCGAGTGATCTATCCATGAGCAGGTTGAAAGTGCCGTAACAGGCACCGGAGGACCGAACCCACTGTCGTTGAAAAGCCAGGGGATGACTTGTGGATAGGGGTGAAAGGCTAATCAAACTCGGTGATAGCTGGTTCTCCCCGAAAGCTATTTAGGTAGCGCCTCGGACGAACACCATTGGGGGTAGAGCACTGTTTCGGCTAGGGGGTCATACCGACTTACCAAACCGATGCAAACTCCGAATACCGATGAGTGATATCCGGGAGACACACGGTGGGTGCTAACGTCCATCGTGGAGAGGGAAACAACCCAGACCGCCAGCTAAGGCCCCAAATTCCTAGTTAAGTGGGAAACGAGGTGGGAAGGCATAGACAGCTAGGAGGTTGGCTTAGAAGCAGCCATCCTTTAAAGAAAGCGTAATAGCTCACTAGTCGAGTCGGCCCGCGCGGAAGATGTAACGGGGCTCAAACTAGGAGCCGAAGCTGCGGATTTGAATTTGTTTTCAAGTGGTAGGGGAGCGTTGTGTAAGCCTGTGAAGGTGTGTTGTAAAGCATGCTGGAGGTATCACAAGAGCGAATGCTGACGTGAGTAACGATAATGCGAGTGAAAAGCTCGCACGCCGGAAGATCAAGGGTTCCAGTCCAACGTTAATCGGGGCTGGGTGAGTCGACCCCTAAGGCGAGGCCGAAAGGCGTAGTCGATGGGAAATCGGTTAATATTCCGATACTTGTTTATAATGCGATGGAGGGACGGAGAAGGTTATGTCAGCCTGGCGTTGGTTGTCCAGGTGAAAGGATGTAGGTTTATAGCTTAGGTAAATCCGGGCTATTCTATACCGAGATCTGATAGCAAGCTGTACTTGTACAGCGAAGTGGCAAATACCATGCTTCCAGGAAAAGCTTCTAAGCAATAGTTATAAACGAATCGTACCCTAAACCGACACAGGTGATCAGGTAGAGAATACCAAGGCGCTTGAGAGAACTCTGCTGAAGGAACTAGGCAAAATGGTACCGTAACTTCGGGAGAAGGTACGCTGTTGGTGGTGATAGGACTTGCTCCTTGAGCTGCTGGCAGTCGCAGATACCAGGCTGCTGCAACTGTTTATTAAAAACACAGCACTCTGCAAACACGAAAGTGGACGTATAGGGTGTGATGTCTGCCCGGTGCTGGAAGGTTAATTGATGGGGTTAGCGTAAGCGAAGCTCTTGATCGAAGCCCCAGTAAACGGCGGCCGTAACTATAACGGTCCTAAGGTAGCGAAATTCCTTGTCGGGTAAGTTCCGACCTGCACGAATGACATAATGATGGCAGCGCTGTCTCCAGCAGAGACTCAGTGAAATCGAAATCGCAGTGAAGATGCTGTGTACCCGCGGCTAGACGGAAAGACCCCGTGAACCTTTACTACAGCTTTACATTGAACTTTGACCTGACTTGTGCAGGATAGGTGGGAGGCTTTGAAGCCGAGACGCTAGTCTCGGTGGAGCCAATCTTGAAATACCACCCTGGTCATGTTGGGGTTCTAACTCAGGTATAACAATACCGAGGACAATGTATGGTGGGTAGTTTGACTGGGGCGGTCTCCTCCTAAAGAGTAACGGAGGAGTACGAAGGTGCGCTCAGACCGGTCGGAAATCGGTCGTAGAGTATAAAGGCAAAAGCGCGCTTAACTGCGAGACCCACAAGTCGAGCAGGTACGAAAGTAGGTCTTAGTGATCCGGTGGTTCTGTATGGAAGGGCCATCGCTCAACGGATAAAAGGTACTCTGGGGATAACAGGCTGATACCGCCCAAGAGTTCATATCGACGGCGGTGTTTGGCACCTCGATGTCGGCTCATCTCATCCTAGGGCTGAAGCAGGTCCTAAGGGTATGGCTGTTCGCCATTTAAAGAGGTACGCGAGCTGGGTTTAGAACGTCGTGAGACAGTTCGGTCCCTATCTACCGTGGGCGTTGGAAATTTGAGAGGATCTGCTCCTAGTACGAGAGGACCAGAGTGGACGAACCTCTGGTGTTCGGGTTGTCACGCCAGTGGCATTGCCCGGTAGCTACGTTCGGATGGGATAACCGCTGAAAGCATCTAAGCGGGAAGCCCACCTCAAGATTAGATTTCCCTAAAGAGCCGTTCAAGACTAGGACGTTGATAGGCAGGGTGTGGAAGTGCAGCGATGCATGTAGCTAACCTGTACTAATTGCTCGTTTGGCTTGACCATACAACACCCAAGTGGTTTGTAACCAAGTCTAATTAATCTATCTTGTATAGCTCAGGCTATAGAATAAAGAAAGAATATTTCGATATCACCTTTAACCTTGATTCAGTTAGGTTACAAGTTGATCGACCATAAACTAAACATTTATAGTCAAACAATAAAAATAACAGACTCATATCTAACCCCCTTTGCTGACGACAATAGCGCGATGGCCCCACCTGATCCCTTCCCGAACTCAGAAGTGAAACATCGTAGCGCCAATGGTAGTGTGGTTCGCCCATGTGAGAGTAGGTCATCGTCAGCTCTCTATTCTAGATAAAGCCCCCTTTGCTAACCCAAAGGGGGCTTTTCTTTGTCAGCAGTTTGGTG
>NZ_PJBU01000117.1:0-103382 GCF_002863645.1 Psychrobacter sp. MES7-P7E
GATAGTGGTGAAACATTAGTAAATACCCAAATATCAGCAATTCCTGGGCAATGTGTCATCTATCAAATCGTAGCGGAAAATAATTCATCTTCTTCAGCAACACCGACAGGCTTAGGCTTTAGTATTACAGATCTAATTATTTCAGATGAACTAGCTAAGTTCACAGGTAACGCTATTTATAAAGATGATGCTGTAACCACTACTACTGGTGGCACTATAACAACAACAGCTACAACCTCAGGTGGCTTCGTTACAACTACTGTCAATCCGCTAACTCCTAAAGGTACAGCAACTTTACAGTTTTCAATTCGTATCAAACCTAATGCTGCGACAGTAACACCTAATTAATCTTATAAGGAATTCCAAATTCTACAAGCATCAAACGATGCTTGTAGGACTCCTCTAGCTTGACCTAGTTATTTTAAATTAGACAAGCTAGAGAATCTCTACCCTTACCCTCACTGATATTTTATTGGATAAGCGACATATGACTCTATCTACCATGACACCGTCTAATCGTACTGCATTGTGTTCAGCAAAGATCTCTGCGCTGTCATTGGCAATGTTGCTTATGCAATCAAATATCGCGATTGCAGCTGATGCAGCAAACCCTAATCTGCAAATCATTAACAATACTGCAAATGCTAATTATAACGTCAATAACCAGACTGACGTCACAATATCTAGCACCTCAAACCAAGTACAAGTCAAAGCCTCAGACCTTCCTGAATACGGTATTAAACTCACTCAACAGCCGTTACTCACCGTTATGCCTAACGCCTTGGTCAACTGGGTAAACGTCCTAAGCAATACCAGCTATAGCAACCAGACTGTTGAGCTAACATTGGCTGTATCGCCAACGCTCTCAAACTTAAAAGTCTATCAAGATTTAAATAAAAACGGCGTCGTTGATAGTGGTGATACTGAAGTTATTTTCGATAATTTAAGCGCACAAATCAAACTTGGACACAGTGAAAGTATCCAGTTTATCGTGCAAGCCTTATCAGATGTTAACGGCAAAAGTGGCGATACTGCAGATATTAAAATTGGCGCTGTCGTTCTAGAAGACCCATCCGTATCGAGTGTCAACGCGATTGATAGACTGATCATCGTTGAGCCTGAAATCAAATTTACAACGCTTAAGTTTGACGAAAACAAAACCACCTCGCAAATCGATGAAAATGTCTATATCGATGCCAGCTATGCGCAGTGTAACGTTCAACTAGATAAGCCAGATCAAGTATGGGTCACGATTACCTCTTTGTTGACGGGTGACAAATACGCATTGAAAGCGATTGAGACGGGCAATAGTACTGGTAAATATCAGCTATCAGCACCAACACAAAACAATGCCAACGCTGTCAATGACAAATTTATTCAGACTCTAGCAAATGATACGTTGACTGCAAGTCTAGACGCCTGTATCGCGCCTTCTGTCGGCACTGGCGCTGAGCAGCTACCAAGCGAAGGTGACTTCACCGTACGTATCGATGACTTAGATACACAAATCAATATCGTCGATGATAGCCCAAGCTTAGTCGTCACCAAAGAAAGCGACGTTAAAAGCGCTGAATTTGGTGATTATGTTAGCTACACCATTAATATCACCAATAGTGGCAACTCTACCGCTTACGATGTGCAACTAAAAGACGCCCTACCACGTGGTTTTGCTTATGTAGATGGTAGTGTACGTGTCAACCAAACTACTGATATCAATATCGACCAAGCGCAAACCACTGAGTTTAAAGCTGATGGTAAATATCAGGTGCTAAATTTAGGTAATATGGCAAATGGCGAAAGTAAAAAAATCACGTATCGTGTCTTAATCGGTGCTTCATCATTAGGCGGTGATGGCATCAACCGCGCGACTGCCGTTGCTAGCAATGAACAAGGTAAAAGCTTAGTTTCAAGAGAAGCACAGTGGAAGATTGAAGTAGAGCGCGGCGTCATGAATACTGATGGCATCATCATCGGTAAGGTCTACCACGATATCAACCGTGACGGCATTCAACAAAAAGAAGATGGCGAACTTGGCGTTGCAGGCGTGCGTATCTACATGGAAAACGGTAACTTTGTCGTGACTGATCCTGAAGGTAAGTATAACTTCTATGGTGTCAGTGCCAAAACTCACGTCTTAAAAGTTGACCGCACCACCATCCCTCACTCAACCGAGATGGTCACCCAAAGTAATCGCAATGCTGGTGATGCTGGCAGCCGTTTCGTTGACTTAAAATATGGCGAATTACATCGTGCCGATTTCGGTATCGTGGTCGGTATGGGCGATAGCACTGAGCGTTTGAATACGGAGCTTGTCGCTCGTAGCAAATCAGTAAGCGCTAAGAATGGTAGCCTTGAGCAAGCAGTAAAAACCGAGCTAACCCTAGATCCTGACTACAATCGTGACTACGATGATAATGTAGACGCCAGTGGCTGCAACATCAATGGCGACTTAGATCTGGGTAGCAACTGTGACTCTGCTATCGTCAATGAGATAATCAATCCAGCCGCCAATCGTGTTGATATGACGGTAACCACTGTTGCTCCACCAGTAGAAAAAGAGCTTGAAGAATACTTAAAAGAAGTGGCTAATAACGATGTTACCTTCATTAACTTAAATGAAGGTCAGCAGCTTAGCACTTATAAACAAATGGTCCAAGTTCAGGCACCACTAGGCAGCAGCTTTACCCTTTATGCTAATGGCAAAGCCGTATCAGAGCAGCAAATCGGTAAAACTGCTGAGCAGAAAAAGCAGAGTGTTGTAGCTTTCGATTACTATGCTGTTGATTTACAGCGCGGCAAGAACACCTTGCGCGGTGTGGCAACTGACGTCAATGGCAAAGTCATCTCTGAACAGACGATCAACGTCTTGACGCCAGATAGCTTGCAAGCGATTGACTATCGTACTCAAGATAGCTTAGTCCCAGCCGATGGCATGAGTGAATATCAAATCGTCATCAGCCTAAAGGATCGTGATGGTCGTCCTTATGTCGCCTCTACGCCGATTACTATCGATACCAATATCGGCCGTATCAACCTAAAGGATGGTAGCCAAGACAAGGCCGGCACTCAAATTACTGTTTCTGGTGGTGAGCTGTTAATACCCGTAACTGCACCTAGCGTACCAGGTAAGGGCGAGCTAGTAATTGACACAGGTAGCAGCAAACAAATCATTCCGTTACAGTTTACTGCTCAACTACGTCCACTACTTGCTGTTGGTATTGTAGAAGGTGCTATTTCACTAAAAGACTTTGACGGCAGCAGCATCACCGATGCTCAAGGTGCATTTGAGCAAGAGCTAAATGACTTTGCTGGTAATGATGATTACACAGCTTCTGGTCGTGCTGCGATGTTCCTCAAAGGAAAAGTACGCGGCGACTATCTGCTAACGCTTGCATATGATAGTGATAAAAAAGGCGAGCGTTTGTTCCGTGATATCGAGCCGGGCGAATATTACCCTGTCTATGGCGATTCATCAGCCAAAGGCTTCGATGCGCAATCTACTAGCAAGCTTTACGTGCGCCTTGATAAAGGTCGCTCGTTCGCTATGTATGGTGATTTGAAAACTCAGATTGATGATGACGAAGGTATCAAACTTGGTCAATACAACCGTACATTAACTGGTCTAAAAGCTCAATTTGAAGATAGCAATACTCGTGTTACTGCCTTTTTAGCAGAGACCAGTACTAGCCAACGTGTAAATGAGACTCGCGGTTTGGGCATTTCAGGCCCATATCCATTGGCTGAGAACTTCGATGCGGTATTAGAAAACTCTGAAACGGTTGAAGTTATTACTCGTGATGCCAACAACCCTGGGTTGATTATCAATCGTGAGACGCTTACTCGCTTTGCTGATTATGAGATCGACCCTATCAGCCGTAGCTTATTCTTGACGGCACCAATTGCTAGTCAGGATATCGAAGGCAATCCTATCTATATCCGTGTCACTGTAGAAGTTGATGAAGGCGGTGAAGATTATTTGGTCGGTGGTATTGCCGCGAAGCAGCAACTAACGGATAAAGTCGCCATCGGTGGTAGCTATGTGAATAGCGATGACCCATTGAACAAAGAAGAGTTGGCTAGTGTTAATAGTGTTGTTAAATTCAATAATAAGCTAAAGCTGGTCGCAGAATATGCGATGAACAAAGCTGAGAACCCAAATTTTCAGTCAAGTAATCAAATCAACGCGACAGAATTGACTGATAGTGATGTTGAAGGTAACGCACTACGTATTGAGCTTGATTTTGATAATAAGAAAAATACGCTTGCCAAAGCTTATTATAATGATGCTGATGAAGGTTTTGCCACTGGTGCATCACCGCTTACTGCTGGACGTACTGAATCTGGTGTAGAGGTTACTCATACTCTAAATGATAAGCAGACTGCTCTTAAGTTAGAAGGCATACGCACAGAAGAGCATACTACTGACGCTAGCCGCGAAGGCGTGCAAGCAAGCGTTGAGCATCGTTTAAGCGAAAACATCGTTGGTGAAATTGGGGTTCGTTATTACAAACAAGACGCGACTGCTGCCTCACGTAATACTCAAGCCGCGACAGACGTTGTAGATATTACAGACGACACTTTGTTTAATGATGACATCATCAATCAGTCAGCATTAAGCAGCGTTAGTAACGCTGAAGAAGATATTGAAGGCACGACTGTTCGCGCTCGTATTACCTCTCGTCTACCTAAGTTGAATAATAGCTTGGTATTTGCAGAGTATGAGCAAGATATCGAAAACAGCTCACGTAATGCGACTTCTATCGGCGGTGAGACAGCACTTGGGGACTTGGGTCGTCTATATGCTCGTCATGATTTGATTAATAGCCTGTCTGGTACTTATGGTCTTGATGATACAGATGAGCGCCAACGTACCACTATTGGTTTTGACGCGACTTACATGAAAGATGGTAAGGTTTATAGCGAATACCGCATGCGCGATGCCATTAGTGCACGTGAGGCAGAAGCAGCTATTGGTCTAAAAAACAAGTGGTATGTTCAAGAAGGTTTAACCTTAAACACTTTATTTGAGCGTGTTGAATCTCTGGAAGGTGAAGAAAGTAACACTGCAACAGCGGCAGGTATCGGTGTTGAATATCTTGCAAAAGAGAATTATAAAGCATCAGGACGTTTTGAAAAACGTTGGGGTGAAACAAGTGATACGCTACTTGGTAGTGCTGGTATCGCCTATCGCTATACTGATGAGGTTACCTTCTTAGCCAAAGACATCTACTCACGCACTGACTATAGTGATGGCGATCGCACTATCAATCGTTTTCAGCTAGGTGCTGCATATCGTGACTACGATAGCAATCAGTTAGATATGCTTGCAAAATTCGAATATCGTTTGGATGATAATAATACTGGCGATGACGCTTACCAAAAAGACACCATGATTTGGTCATGGAATGGTAATTACCATCCTACGCGTCCGTTGACGTTGTCTGGACGGTATGCTGGTAAGTATACAGAATACGAAGCAGATAGCTTAACTAGTAATAATACGGCTCACGCTGTTTATGGCCGCGGTCTTTATGACATCAGTGAGCGCTGGGATATTGGTTTACAAGCAGGTACTTATTGGAATGATCAAGCAAATGACTTGGCTTATATGCTTGGTGCAGAAGTGGGTTATAGCCCAATGACCAATCTTTGGTTATCACTTGGTTATAACTTCATGGGCTTTGAAGATGAAGATATTGCTTATGACGACAGTACTCAGCAAGGTGCTTACTTTAGATTGCGCTTTAAGTTTGATGAAGACTTATTCAAACGTGAAGACCCACGTAAGAACCAACGTCTGAGCAGCAATTCTGCATTTTAATTGATTGATACTAATGACACTGTCGTAAGTACAATCTTATGACAGTATCATGATTGTCTTATGACAAATTATTTTGTCATTCAGTAAACAATTAAGTCAGCCCTAGTAATGGTAAATAATACCAACGTTTATTACCTTAACATAAGGTTTACACCATGTTTGATTCAGCCATCAAAGCAGCACCTTTCAAGCGCTCAGTATGCGTTACACTGTCAGCTTTATTTTCGTTAACCTTTATGCAGCCAGCTTTAGCTAAGAGTGAGACTGTCCAAGTAGCTAACTCAACTAGCATGGGTGAATATTGCCGCGATGATAGTCAGACTCAAACACGCTCTTATAGATATCAAAGCGAACAGCAGCGCCTATTAAATTGTATGGTAACGCAGTTAAAACCTTATCAACAAAAAGACAAGACAGTAGCTCAACAGTATTTCGCATATAAAGCGCAAGCGTGGTTGAACTATGCTATTCATCAAGACAGTATGAATAGCCGCTCATCCGCGGGTCAAGTTGCGTTAGAAATGGCAGAGCCTATATTGCAAGCGCTAGATAATGACACGGTACAAGACTTGGGCTTGCATCAAGATATTCCGTCTACCTCTGCTCTAATGCGTCCTGATCTATGGGCAACTTTAAGCGCACTTAAAGATGGTGATGGCATAGCGTCAGCACCACGTGAGATGGCATTTAGTGAAGTGGCTTTAATTTGGGCTGCAACCAATCAATGCGCTCGAGGCTGGCGCGAATCTGGTATGCATTTTCGCATGGCTGATCGCTGGATTGAACAAGCTCGCGAAGCTTACGTCAATGCAAATGACTCACAGACCAATGTAGCGCTAGAGAAGTCAATAGTCAGTTATCATAAGCAGTACTCGCCTTTAGACGCGAGCGATGATATTTGCCGTGGACAAGATTTGACATCTAATCGTTAAAAAATAGCTGTTTTATTAGAGATATTAATCTCTATTATTTCTAATCTTATGCTAAAAATTAGACGAGAAAAAGCCGACATATTTGTCGGCTTTTTTATGTTTAAAGTAAGCTCAATTAGCGGTTTTTACGTGGTAGCTTTTCTGGTAGGTAACAACGTAAATAAGCAATAAATGCTGTATTTGCTTCTTGGATATACTCTTCAGTAATACTCTGATGACGGCGATAAGACAACGTAAAGATAGCATTTACGATGCTATAAGCAATCAACAAGGTATCTTGGATATCATGGAAGTTTGGCATCTCATAACGCTCTGACAAACGCTTATAGACCAGATCAACAATTTGATGATCCATATCTTCACCAAAACTGTCACCTTCAAAATCAGGTGTATTGGTGTCATAGATAAGCTTGGCTTTTGTCTCATCGTTATGGAATATGGTAATACAACGATCGATAAGCGCCGTTAGATACCCTTGCCATCTATCATAGTTACCAATATCGACGGTCTCTACCATCTCTAATATTTCAATCGCATTCAAAAAACGCAATGCTAAAAAGATTGCTTCAATATTAGGGAAAAAATGGTAAGCAGAAGCTCTTGGTATGCCCGCTTCTTCACACACAGCTGCTAACGTAATATCGTTAATAGCATGCGTTTCGCTCAATTTTTTGGCACCAGCCAATAGTTTTTGACGACGTGCACGGCCTTGTTGGCTAGTAAACTTAAACTTATTAGGTACAAGCTTTTTTGCCAATTCCGAATCTACCAACACATCTTCAATCTTTTCGTCTTTGTTATCACTCATTGTGAATCTCTTAATGTTGCGCCCTATTTTATAAATATAATCTTCATTGAATAGTATTTATCCTCAAATAAAGGATGATGACTGTCAGCTAAAATATAAAGCCTGTATGGTCACTACTATGTTCAATGCAAAGGCATCATAAACGCTTGTACATTATCAAGCAAGGGACATGAATAGGTTAAAAAACAATACTACGATCAGCAATTTAATAGAGCTAACCGTCTAATTTTATAAAGTTAATCATTGAGTTTTATTTTCGCCCTTATAATACCATGATCAGTGACTCTATCGGCATAGTCCCACTTCAAATGATCATTAAAATAATCAACTCGTTCGACATAACCGAGCGAAAACTTACTATCAGGCAAGAACTCTTCTGAGACAAACAACTGGTCAATAACTTCTGGCATACCTTGATATATATGGGTATAGGCAACATCCTTCATCCAGCCATATCGTGCTTGAATACGAGCAGCATCAAAAAGTGCGACATCACGCATACTTTTATCATAATTAACTTCCCCAGTTTCTGTCATCAACTGAGTAGTCACGCTACCTGTAACATCATTCATATCGCCCAATAGGATCAATGGTTCACGGGTATGTTGCAATCGCTCTATAATAGACATACGGATAGAGGCCGCTTCTGCCGCGCGCATACATAAACTACGAAGCTTGGCGCGAACTCGAATATTTGGATCGTCCATGTCTTCTAATAGGTCACCATTTTCGTCGCGTAAGAAAAAAGCACGTTTGCTTTTTAGGTGCGCTGTAATAATTGTAATGGGCTGCCCGTAGGCGTCAACACGTAACACTAATGGAGGACGGTTGAAGCGTTGATAGGGACCGATATCAGGTACATCAATAATGGCTTTTGGTGCTATATCTTCTAGCAAACTGGTTTCTAACTGCTCAAATCTGCTGATAATACCGACAGCAGGTGTATTCTGTGCACCCATGCCTTTGGTATATATACTCGCGCTATCATTACTTGCAAGTGGAATGACCGCATGCTCGGGCTTGAAACCTAGTGAAACAGCCAGCGCCTCTAATGCATCACTATCCCAAACCTCTTGTACTGCGATAATGTCAGCATGCGCTTTAGCCAATAAATCTGTAAGACCTCGCAGCTTATGTTCGTAGGTTCTATCATTATAAGCTGGCACATTTTCATAATAAGTTCGATTAGGGTTCGCAAGGTTCAGCAGGTTTGCCGTTGCGATATAAAACTGTTTATGACCTTCAGTGTTATTACTCATATATTCCCCATCGTTCTCATTATTATAGTACATAATATTCACGTATATGTATACGTTGCAAATTTTATGCCTAAAAAAACTCCCAAAGCTAAACTTTGGAAGTTTTAAAATAACATATATGTAGATAGGTAACTCTATTAATAGAGCCGAGAAAACAATCGAGCTGTATTGTGCAATAAAATAGTAATCTCATATACTAGCCAATTACTAATCCGCACGTTTACTAGGATATCTAACATACAGCTCCATGTACTACCTATCGTTTATTATGATACACGGTGCCATGCATCACGTGATGCTTGACGCGCTTCGTTCCATTCCATACGAGACTCACCCTTCACTTCGTGCCATGAGCGCTCTAAATCTGCCTCATGATCTTCAAAACGTGCATCTACTGGATAACGAGCACGGTTTGCGTAACCTACTGCATAAGCTGGGTGCATATCGCGATCGAAGTCATACCCTTCTTTAAAGTAATCGGCGTTCGCGTATTCTGCACGCCAGTACGCTTCTTCATGCGTTGGATCAATAGCTTCTGCTGCTGCATGACCTGCGCCGCCACCAACGATAGCACCAATAGCACCACCAATTAGCGTACCTAATGGACCTGCCATTGTGCCGATAGCTGCACCTGCCGCTGCACCGCCAATACCTGTCCCTACTGGATGTGAACCTGGCTCACCGGTAATGATGTCTGCGTTTAAATCTTCTTTTGTCTCTTTTGACATATGTTTTACTTCACTGCGATCGATAGCATCATGGTTACTCATAGTATTGTCCTTAAATTATTTATTATTTATTGAATTATTTATTTGCTAATTATTAGCGGTCTTACTAAATCCAATTGAAGTATAGAAATTTATAGGTAAGGACAGATAGGCCGATTTTGTAAACTGTGTCCGTATTGCGATTATCTTGCGTTACAGCCTGTATCTTTATCACATTTGTGTACGGCAGCCTCATACTTTGAGTAATTATAAATGTACTATCACAATAAATTTACTAAGTAAATCAATCTTATAACGGCATTAGAGACCTTTTGATAGCTTGTTGCCATTTAGCAAGATGTCGCTCACGAGTATCAGCCGACATACTTGGTTCAAACACGCGATCTACCTGCCATGAAGCTTTCATTGTCGATTCATCATATAGCCCAGTTTTCAGACCTGCGAGTAGTGCCGCGCCCTTTGCCGTAATCTCTGTATCTCTAGGACGTAATACCGGAACACCCAACAAATCTGCTTGGAACTGCATGAGTAAATCATTATTTGCAGCGCCACCATCTACTCTCAGCTCAGTCAAAGGATGAGGGCTGTCCTTTTGCATAGCGATAAGTACATCATAGGTTTGATAGGCAACGGCCTCCAATGCAGCGCGAGCAATATGGGCCTTAGTAGTGCCGCGGCTCATACCAGTGATGCTAGCGCTAATATCCGAACGCCAGTAAGGCGCGCCCAATCCAGTAAAAGCAGGTAATAGAACAACATCTTCGCTACTGTTTACTTGACGGGCTAGGTCCTCGACGTCACTACTCTGCTGAATCATACCCAAATTATCACGTAGCCATTGAACGATAGCCCCTGCCATAAAGACACTGCCCTCTAGAGCATAAGTGACTTCCTTTTTGGGCGGTTGTAGCATGCGTTTGCCTGACTGTACGATTTGATCAAATGACAAATTGTCTGGACGAATTGGTGAGGTTTTACGTTGCCATGCGATGGTGGTTAGCAGTTTATGCTCACTCAATTTTGGCTGTTGGCCAATATTCATCAGCATAAAACAGCCTGTACCGTAAGTGTTCTTAGCCATGCCTGCATCAAGACAACCTTGCCCAAAGAGCGCTGCTTGCTGATCACCCAATACTGCTTGAATGGGTATTTGCTTTGCAAACAGACCTTTTTTGGTTTTGCCAAAATCACCGTCGGACGATAGTACTTTAGGCAATATATTCATAGGTATAGTAAATCGGTCACAAAGTGTCTCTGACCATGCCAGCTTATGGATATCGAATAACAATGTACGAGAAGCATTGGTCACATCGATGACATGCTCCCCGCCTGTGAGCTTATAAATCAGCCAACTATCAATGGTACCGACCGCTATCTCACCTTTGCTGGCTCGTACACTAAGTTTCGGATTGTTTTCGAGCAACCAAGCGATCTTACTGGCACTAAAATACGGGTCTAAACGCAGGCCTGTAATACGCTGAACTTCATGTGCCATGTTGACGCTCTCAATGCTCTGATGCACAGGGTCATTCATACTATTGCTAGCGCTTTCAGCAGCAAGCGTCTTACAGTAATTTGCGGTACGCCTATCTTGCCAAATGATGGCGGGAGCCAGTGGCTTACCAGTTTGCTTATCCCACATCACAATCGACTCACGCTGATTGGTAATCGCGATACTGGTAACGTCAGTGGCAAGCAACCCTGCCCGATTAATAACATCATGTGCACAGCTAATCTGAGTTTGCCAGATCTGCTGTGCATCTTGTTCAACGAATCCAGCTCTTGGTGTTTGCAGCGTCGTTGGCTGTTGTACCATTTTGATAGGACGCGCATGATCATCGTACAATATCGCTCGACTCGATGTGGTCCCTTGATCCAACGCTAAAATATACCCTGCCATGACACATCCTCTGCTAATATTGTTTATTCTGTTTGATAGCCATTTAGTGACTATTCATTGACTGATTGAGCATTTTCTATTTGTTAATTACTGCCTAAATTTTTCATAATGAGATTAAAAACAAAATCTAACTAAAAATAAATTGCTTGAATTGAAAACGTCTTGTTGGCTATGTTGTTACTTATAAACAGATATTTAAAAATTAAATCAATCCTCTATCATACCGCTACTGGTCGCACAATAGAAAACGGCAAAATACTGAGCATTGACCCGTCACCATTGTGGCTCTACAGTGTACCTCTTATGACGAATAACCGCTTGTTAGCACTTTTAATATAGACGTATTTTTATATTAGAATATGAATGATTTATTTAAGCATCATTCTTTCGCTAGCTAGCAAATAGTCTATAATAGTTCAGCAACTTTATATCCTGAGCAATGAAACCTATCGGTGCTGTTCCTTATTTTATAATACCTTACATTCTAATTAATGGCTTATGTGACTTATGAAATTCATTTTATCAGCGCTACCGACTGCTATGATGACAGTTGCAGTCATGAGCGTGCCTGTCATGACTTACGCAAGCACTGACGCTGACAGTATAGAAGTGTCAGATGATGTTACACCAGTGGCTGTGACACAAATCATAGATGCTAATAGTCTGACTGAGAATGATAAACCAGCTGTCGCGCCTTTTCATACAGTACCAAACCCTCAAAACGTTGAGTCGCAGGCACTGTCTACGCTTGTGGACCCTATTACACATAAAACAGTCGATAACAGCTACGCACTAGACGTCTCAAGCTTTTTGAGTTTAGAGCAAGCGCAAAAGCTGCTGGTACAAGTATCACCTAAAATTGCTGCCAATCAAGCAGCGATTGCTGCTAGCGAATACCAAACTGACGCGCTCAGAACTATCGACAATCCGCTCGTATTTGCTCGAGTATCTGCCAGTGCCTATCATTTAGATGAGGATATAGATTTATCTTCTCTCAGAAGCGGTATCGTCAACGAAGTAAACAATGGCGTAGATAACATAGTCCCTCCTACAGCAGACCTACCAGACTTTGGTGAGCTGGTCGGTGAGCGTATTCCCGACTCTTATAACTTCAAGCGCTCAGGCTCTACGTCGGGTGCAGGTCTTGGTGTCGTTTGGCCTATTTATACTGCTGGGCGTACAGACGCATTGACTGGCGCCTCGGATGCACGTACACAAGAAGCGATGGCTGATAGCGTACTGGATAAAAATGAGCTTTATAATACGTTAATTGAGCGTTATTTTAAGGCACAGCTAGCGATTATCGCTGCTTACTTACGAGAAGACGCTTACGATACATTGCAACAGACCGACCATATGGCCGAGCGTCTGTTTGAAGAAGGTTTTATCTCACGTGTCGATAGACTAGAAGCACAGTCAGCGCTTGCGGATGCCAAGAGTGAATCCGTCAATGCGAATAATGACGCGCGCCTAGCCATGATTGCGCTACAGCGTCTACTACGTACCGACTACCGTATTAAACCGACCACGCCATTGTTTGTCTCTAGTCGCCCTCTACCAGATGTGAGCTATTTTCAGGACTTGGCACTAAACAACCATCCCGGACTGCAAAAAGTTGCAGCCAAGCGGGCACAGGCTCAGCAGTTACATGCGCTATCAGATACGGGCTACAAACCTACGGTATTACTATACGGTTATGGTCAGGTAGAGAAAGATCCAAGCTGGGTCGCTGGTATATCTGCCAGTTGGAAACTATGGGGCGGACTCGATAAAGCCGCATCGCTAGCATCCAGTAGTGCCAAAATACGTCAGGCCGATCTCTCTGAGATTGAAGTTAGTGACAATTTATTGCTACTGGTAGAAAAAAACTGGCACGATGTCAATAATGCTCAATCACGCTATCAAGCATTACAAAGTAATGTTGATTTGGCAGCAGAAGTATTACGACTACGACGCTTAGGATTACAAGAAGGTGTAAATACCACCGTTGACGTAGTGCAAGCACAAACGCAATCGCTGAAGGCACGTACCGAGCAAGCACAGGCTGCTAATGACTATGTACAGTCACTGGCTGCCCTTATGCAAAGCTGTGGTACGCCACTTGCTTTTAATGCTTATCTCAATGCCGCTGACATTCAATTGCCTACTTTATATACTGAGCAATGATTTGATGTGAGAAACCATAAGTCGTGCTGATAAACGCTTTGTATTACCATAAAGCCGATATCGAAAATACTATTACCAACCCTATTACGAACAGCTGCTTTTATGAAAAAATTGACCTCTAAATCGATAAAAAACTGGCTACAGACGTTACTAGAAACGTGGCGTATTGCCAATAACTCTAATGTTTGGGCGCATTGTGCAAGTGTAGGTTTCTTTGGATTCTTATCAATTTTTCCCGTAATGGCTGTGTTTGTCCTGCTTTATGGTCTTGCGTTTTCTCCTGCTGAGATGCAAGAGCAAATCGCGCTTTTGAGTCAGTTTATACCTGATACAGTATATGAAGTGCTCAACTCCCGTCTGAGCGAGTTGGTTTCTACAACCACGTCTGCCCTGACTTTCAGCTTGCTTATATCGTCCTTGCTCGCACTTTATGCGGGCTCCAAAGGTATCAAATCTTTAATTATTCTTATTAATCTTGCGTTTCATATCACTCAAGAGCGTAGTTTTGTACAAAGCACGATTCGCGCAGTTGGTTTGACCTTTGCAGCAGTAGTCGTATTGATTATCGCAGTCTCTTCTATCGCGATTATTCCCTTGGGAGCCGCCTACTTCCCTTTCCCTCAGATAGCAAAGACGATTGCGCTTTGGAGCAGGTGGCCCATATTGACAGGTATCATATTCTTAAGCTTTTTGGGTCTTTATCGTCTAGCCCCAAATCGTGATGCTGTTGCCCTCAAAAAACTAATGCCGGGCGCTGCGCTGGCAACGGTTTTATGGATTATATTGTCCATCTTATTTTCAATTTATGTGCAAAATTTTAATAACTATAGTGCTGAGTTTGGCGCGCTTTCAGCTGCTGTGGTCATTATGCTATGGCTCTATTATTCAGCATTTATCGTCGCTCTTGGTGCTATTTTCAATTCTGAAGCCATAGACAACGCCAAGCCTTATGCGTTTCGAGTGTACTAGTAATAAACCCTTTATTTTCAACTTTGTTGCTTTAGGAATCTCATTGTCATGACAGAATTACCACGCGAATCAGACGACTCAAATAAATCAGCTGATGCAACCGAGTCAGTGACTTCTCAAGATACACAAAACTCAGTCGATCCTGTAGAAGACGTGTCTGATATTGAACCAGAGCAACCGACACCTACTTATAATCGTAGGGCCTCTAAAACTGACAAATCTGCGCGTATGAAAAAAGCACTACTTGCCCTATTCATACTGATTGTCCTTGGTACGATTGCGTACGGCTTATACAAAAGTAATGCGCATAGCGAGCCAGAAGTTATTACGCTACAAGGGCAAATGCAAATGCAGCAAACGTCGATCGCTGCAAAAGTACCAGGGCGTATTGCTCAAATTATGGTAACAGAAGGTGATACGGTAACAGCAGGTCAGCAATTGGTTGAGATGGATTCGCCTGAGATTAATGCCAAGATTAATCAAGCACGTGCTGGTAAGCAAATCGCGCAAAGCCAATTAGACAAAGCAGAAAATGGTGCTCGCCCGCAAGAAATCGCCCAAGCAAAAGCCGCTTGGCAAGCCAATAAAGCCGCGTCTGACTTGGCAGAAAACACCTATCAACGTGTCAATCGCCTTTACGAAGAAGGGTTGATGGCGCGACAAAAGCGCGATGAGGCGTATGCTCAATATCTTGCTACTCAAGACCAAACCGAAGCAGCCCGCTTACAATATGATTTGGCGCTAGAAGGCGCACGTACTGAAGATAAGTCAGCGGCCACTGCACAAGTCGCACAGGTCGATGCAAAACTCGATGAAGCGCTAGTAGCAAAAGAGGAAGCGAACCTAAGAAGTCCTATTGCTGGTATCGTCGATAATGTCATTGTGAGTGCTGGAGAAGTCATCGGTCAAGGGGTTCCGCTCCTGACGTTGGTGGATACCACTGACCAATGGGTAGTACTTAACGTCACTGAGTCTTATTTAAATCAATTTGCTATTGGTCAGACATTTACCGGTACTATCCCAGCGCTGTCATCAGCGGATAAACCTTATACAAAACAGTTTACCGTCTATGCGACATCGACCCTATCAGACTTTGCCACTTGGCGTCCGACCAATAACGATGATGGTTTTGATGTGCGTACTTTTGAGGTAAAGGCACGACCATCTAAGCCCGATGCTCGTATCCGCTCAGGTATGAGCGTGGTCGTACGTATCAACCCTACTCCTGTCAATCAGAACCAAGAGTAAGCCATGCACTTGACTAAGTTAAGTGAGGCTTTTTTACGCAGTGCAGCCTATGAGCGCCGTTTTTTGGCAAAAAATCACTGGGACTTTAGCATGGTGGTATGGATACCACTGGCAACGGTGCTGCTAATATGGTGGATATTTTCACAGACTCAAATTACCGATTTGCCTATCGGAGTCATCGATCAAGACAACAGCGCTGTTGCCAATACTGCCGTCCGTTACTTAGAGGCCAGTCCTACTTTGACAGTCAGACAGCTGTATTACTCCCAAGCGGATGCAGAGGCTGCCATTTTACAGCGCGATATTTATGCTGTGGTCATTATCCCAGAGGATTTTTCTCGTAATATATTATCGAGCCAGCCTGCTCCGTTGACTTTACAAGTCAATGCACAGTACGGTACGCACTCTGGTATTATTCAGGCAGGTGTCCAAGCAGTCGCTAGTACATTATCCGCAGGTGTAGAGATTAAGCGATTGATCAAACAAGGCGTAGCGCCATCACAAGCGATGACGGCTTATGCGCCTATCAGTGTGCAGCGTATTAGCTTATTCAATGCTGCAACCAATTATCAGCAGTTTTTGGCATCGACCGTCATACCTGCCTTGTTACATATATTGGCAATGGTCATTGGCGCGACCACGATTGGCCGCGAGTTACGTGATAAGAATATCGGTCGCTGGTACCGTTTTATTGATACAGGCAAACCTAGTCTAACTTTATCTAAAGCCTCAAAAACGACAGCTTCGCTATCAACCAAACAAAATAGCAGCTATAACAAAGCATCATCGAATGCAAAAATGCCCAATTCGGTCAGCCTATCAGTTTTAGTATTTGGTTTATTGGGTAAATATTTTTGGCCTATACTGGCATATAGCTTGTGGTCAGCGTTGATATTGTGGCTAGCAACGTCCAATCAGAATATCAACATCATGTCTCTTATGGCAGTCTATGCTGGGTTTCTGTGCCTAATGGTATTGTCGTTTTGGCTGGGTGCTATTTTTACTTTGAATTCTTTTTCATTACGTATGGGTCTATCGACTACTGGATTTATTTCAGCGCCTTCTTACGCCTTTGCCGGTGTTACTTTTCCTTATATTGCGATTAGTGATAGCGCGCAATATTGGTCAAATGCCCTGCCGCTAACGCATTATCTCAAACTCCATATTGCACAGTTACAAATGCAAGCACCGATCGCCATATCGCTACCTATCGTCTATGGCCTCATGCTTGCAGCCATAATAGCGCTAATACTTGCGGCACTATTAACCAAACGCGCATTGGCGCATCCTGAACGTTGGGGAGCACGCTAATGTCTGCACAATCAAATAATACACACTCAAAAGCTACATCAACCGACACTCCGGCATCACACAGTTTTTGGAGCAGCTTTATTCAAACTTTCAAAGACGTCTTTGGCGATAAAGGCGTACTTTTGATGTTGATTATTGCCCCTATTATCTATGGGTTTTTCTATCCTTGGCCTTACTCGTCTGAGGTGGTCAATCATGTGCCAGTAGGTATCATTGATCATGACAACAGCAACTTATCGCGTACTCTTGTTCGCTATGCGAGTGCTAGTCCATACCTAGATACTGAACGATTTATCAATGAGCAGGCGGCCAAAGAAGCCATATGGTCAGATCAAATTGCAGGCTATATGGTGATTCCAGCTGGTCTCGAAGAACAAGTTCAGTCCGGAGAACAAGCACACGTTAGCGTACTGGGTAATGGCGGTTATTTTATTTTAAATAAAAACGTCCAATTGGGATTTTCTCAAGCAGTAGGTACGGTATCCGCAGGCATCAAGGTAAAGAAAAGCATTGCTAAGGGCGCCTATGCACCGACTGCAGCACAGAATACACAAGCTGTGCCATTACGAATTATGCCACTGTATAACCAAACCGAGGGCTATGGTGCTTATGTCGTACCTGCTGTCTCTGTTATTATTTTACAGCAGACACTTTTGATGGCGACTGCGATGCTGATTGGCACATGGTATGAGCAGCGCCGTCACAGTACGAGTGTACGTGGCTGGTTGGGACGTATTGGGGCTTTGAGCTCACTTAGTTTTATCGTTGGCTGCTTTTATTATGGGTGGGCGTTTGAGCTACATCATTATCCACGCGGACAAAACATGCTTGGTACGCTGCTATTTTTGGCACTATTTTGTCCGACAGTCGCAACGCTCGGCTGCGTGCTCGGATTATGGTTCCGGCAGCGTGAGCGCAGTATGCAAATATTAATTTTTATCTCCTTACCAATATTCTTCTTAAGCGGCTACCCTTGGCCAGCAGACCAATTGCCTCAAGTATTACAAGTAATACGTTGGCTGGTACCGACCACGCCTGCAATCAATACCTCTGTGCAGCTTAATCAAATGGGTGCCAGTGTCTCTCAAGTCGCTATAGGATATTACGCATTAGCTGGCTTATGGTTGCTCTATTTTGTTTTATTGCTATTTTTACGAAAGCGTACTCCGCAAAGAAAAGCCTATTTATAAATCCTCAAATTAATTAAATCTATGAGCATAAAAAAGCGCCTGCTACTATATTATTAATAGTGCAGGCGCTTTTTTATTTATACGATATAAATAGCGGTGGTTTAAAAGACTCGGTTCAAACCGTTCAATGCTGCCACACGATACGCTTCTGCCATCGTTGGATAGTTGAAAGTCGTATTTACAAAGTACTCAAGTGTATTGTTGCTCTTGCACTTCATCACTGCTTGACCGATATGAATAATCTCTGAAGCATGGTTACCGTAGCAATGGATACCTAGAATTTCTAACGTATCACGATGGAACAATATTTTTAATACGCCCGAACGTTCACCGATAATTTGGGCACGTGCCAGATGTTTAAAGAACGCCTGACCCACTTCATATGGGACTTTTTCATCCGTGAGCTCTTGCTCTGTCTTACCGATACAAGAGATTTCAGGAATCGTATAGATACCCGTCGGTACACTAGATACTGGCTCAGCATCACTATCACCAACCATAAATGCGGCAGCACAGCGACCTTGGTCGTAGGCAGCAGAGGCTAGTGATGGCCAACCGATTACGTCACCAGCAGCATAGATATTGTCGACGTCCGTACAGTAAGTATCATCTACTTTTAGCTGACCGCGGCCGTTTGCTTTTAACCCAATGGCTTCTAAGTTCAAGCCTTCGGTGTTACCTGAGCGACCATTTGACCAAAGAATGGCATCAGATTTGATGCGCTTGCCGCTCTTTAGGTGCAAGACTACATAATCATCATGAGTTTCTAGATGATCAATCTCTTCGTTACTACGGATAAGTACACCGAACTGTCTAAAGTCATGCGCGATGGCATCACTGATTTCGCTGTCTAAGTAATTGAGCAACTGATTTTGGTTATTGATTAGATCAACTTTGTAGCCAAGACCAGTAAAGATAGATGCATACTCACAGCCAATCACCCCTGCACCATAAATGATGATTTTTTTGACTACATAATCCATTTGCAAGATTTTGTCAGAGTCAAAAACGCGTGGATGGTTAAAGTCTAAAATCTCAGGACGGTAAGGACGACTACCGACAGTAATGATGGCTTTATTGAAAGTGATGGTTTCGTACACATTTTCATCGACTTCAATACGTAGCGTATGTGCGTCAATAAAACTTGCCCAACCTTGAATGACTTCAATACGGTTGCGCTCATAAAAACGTGTATGGGTACTGACTTGACGACGGATAACTTGACGCGCCTTGGCCAATACTTCATTTAGCGGTACTTGCTTATATTCCATCGCCTTGGTAAACATTGGATCGCGGCGGAAGTTAATCAAGTTAAATACAGATTGGCGTAGTGCTTTACTTGGAATCGTACCGACGTGAGTAGAGTTACCCCCTACTTGATCACGTGGATCGACGACGACAACTCTTTTACCAGATTTAGTCAGCTTCATAGCAGCGGCTTCACCAGCAGGCCCCGCCCCTAAAACAACGGCATCATACTCATACTCATGGTCGTCACTTTTTAGACGACGAGAGTCTTTGGTAAAGCCAGACTTAATATCGATTCGTGTGTCATCGAGCGGATTCACTAAGTCAGGATGATGCATGACATCATCAGTCACTTGCTCGTGAGTCTGCTCTATCTTTTCTTTTTTGTTCTTACCTTCGGTATGTTCAGGGCTTGGCACGTGTCCGCTAGATTTATTTGATACTTCGGTATGAATATCTTTACCAGTATCATTGGTCTCGTCGCTTGCACTTTTACTTACCATGATGTCCTCTTTATATTTATTTATCGAGTAAATGTTTGAGATATAAATGAATCAATATATAGCTGAGTTAGTATCATGTAGATAAATGAATACCGCCCTACTAAGGCATGCCCACCATACGTTGTGACAATATGTTTTGCAATGTCCAATGACCAGTGGCGCTCTGTTGCCCTTCATCAATCTGTGGGCGGGCGCTAATAATGTACTCTGTACCAAGGGTTGGTTTGAAGTCATCGATCCAGTCGTAAGGAATCTGAAACACGCTACCGTCTTTAGATTTAGCAAGCAGGCACTGCATTGGCAGTTCTGAGGCACAGGCCACACGGTTTGGCATGACGGTCAGTGTCTGTGCTTCACCCAATACGATACTTGGAATATAGCGCGGCTCAGGTACTGGATCCTTTGCAAATGGTGATGTTTGACAAGCACTCAGTAAAGTCGCTGCACTGATTAAACCTGCCAGCAACAACGATGGCTTTATAGATTGATAGGCTGAAATCATAATATTCTCTATATGATAATTATCTAGGATGAAATGATGTATGTTTATTAGTGTTTTTTGCGCATTTATTAAAGCTGCCTGAACACTTATTAATACCGATTGAACAGATACTGTTTAAGCTGACATTCATTATCCAATACGGCGTTTGAGACCTGTCATCTGCAAAATACGCGTGGCAATCTCTTCAACAGACATCTCTGATACATCTAAGCTTGGGATACCGTGCGTGATATAAATACCCTGAATCGCGCGCTGCTCTTGCTGGCATTGCTGATAGCTAGAATAACGACTGCCTGCACGGCGCTCTTGACGGATTTTTACTAAGCGATCAGTATCGATGAGCAAACCAAACAGCTTGTCTTTGTGCTCACGTAATGCTTTTGGCAACTGATTGTCGTACAAGTCATCTTCGGTTAAAGGATAGTTAGCCGCTCGAATACCGAATTGTAATGCTAAGTATAAAGAAGTCGGCGTCTTACCAGAGCGCGACACACCCACCAAAATAATATCGGCTGCATTATAGTGACGAGTACGCGCACCATCGTCATTGTCTAACGCAAAATGCACTGCATCGATACGCTCTTTATAAGTTTCAGAATCGACATCATCATGTGCATGCCCTGAATGACCATCTGGCTCTACGCCAGTCTCTTCTGCAACACGGCCAATCAAACCTTCATACATATCTAAGTTACAGCTATGTGCTGAGTTGATCTTTTCACGAATCTCAGGATTAACGATCGTATCGAACACTAATGGCAACGACCCATCGCGCTGATAGGCCATATTGATTTGTTCAACCGCATCTTCTGCACGCTCTAAGCTATCGACGTATGGCAATACTCTTGTTTCAAAGGGAACTGAGGCAAACTGACTCAAAATAGCGCGTCCAAGTGTCTCAGCCGTAATCGCTGTGCCATCTGAGATAAAAAACGCCGTTCTAATCGCCTGTGAGCTGTCCAAGTTTAGCGCATGGCGATTTTGGATAGTGGACTTAACTTGTTCAGATGGATTGCTTGAGTACATATCGTTGACACCTCGGTTGAAAACTCAATAATGACCTTCATTTAGTTTTTGGTATAGATCTTAGTAATAATTCAGACTTGGTAAATGTTTAGCAGTTATTGACTATTAATAGCATTACTTTGACTATCATTAATAGTGTGGCTTTTACTTAGATTTTTACAGTTACCTTTATAACTCGTATAACTAAGTTTTATAACCGCCTTCTTAAAACGAGCCTTTTTCAGTACCTATACTGCACATTTACCATGCAATGTGCATCAACTATCTATGCGCTACATTATACGCATATTAGCCTCTTAATAGAAATCAATGTTACAGGCGTATACTTAGCACCAACATTGTTTTTTATCTCATTGTCATAGCTAATTCACCTTTCATTGAGGTATTTTTTTATGCTTCTTCTATTATGCTTTGTTTATACAGATACATAAGATTGAAACATAAATGATGGAAATACTCTAAATATGGCTTATTTGAATGCATCTATTTTATGTAGTAATTGGCTGTTGAAAGCGCATAACATCATCACTAACAATGATATTTTTCATCTGAGTAAATAAGAAACTTGATTGGACTGGCCCTAATTTATGTAGCAAACCCCACAATTTGTATATTTTTAACAAGTTTTTTGGTGAAAACCCTCGAAATTGTCCTAATATGGCGGTATAATTCACCGTTATAATCTTTACTAAATAACCTTATTTTCTGGAGTTATCATGGCAGCGCAATCTACAGCACTTGTAATCAATCTTGATCAGCTAGGAAAAGACGACATCGAAATGGTTGGTGGTAAGAACGCTTCGCTTGGCGAAATGATCAGCCATCTTTCTGATTTAGGCGTTAGTGTTCCAGGCGGCTTTGCCACCACTTCAAATGCATTCAACCGCTTTTTGACTGAAACCGGCTTGCTTGACAAAATCAACAATGAACTAAAAACATTAGATGTTGATGATGTAAAAAAACTTGCAGAAACTGGTAAAAAGATTCGTACTTGGATTATTGAGCAAGAACTGCCAAAAGATCTTGAGCAAAAAGTACGTCAATCATTTGAAACCATGAGTGGCGGCGAAGACATCGCTGTTGCTGTACGTTCTTCTGCTACTGCTGAAGATTTGCCAGATGCGTCATTTGCCGGTCAACAAGAAACCTTCTTGAACATTCGCGGTATTGATAACGTCCTAATTGCTATTAAAGAAGTATTTGCCTCTCTATACAACGACCGTGCAATCTCTTACCGTGTACACAAAGGTTTTGAGCACGAAGGCGTTGCACTATCTGCTGCCGTACAGCGTATGGTACGTTCAGAGACTGGTGCTGCTGGTGTTATGTTCACGCTAGATACCGAAAGTGGCTTTGATCAAGTGGTATTCATCACCTCAAGCTACGGCCTAGGTGAAATGGTTGTACAGGGTGCAGTTAACCCAGATGAGTTCTATATCTCTAAAAAATTACTAGCCAATGGCAAACCGTCAGTTATTCGTCGTAACCTAGGTAGCAAGCATAAGAAAATGGTTTATGGTGATGAAGGTAGTACCGCTAAATCAGTTAAAACTGTCGACGTTGAAAAACAAGATCGTATGCAGTTCTCTCTATCTACTGAAGAGCTAACCTCACTTGCCAAACAAGCGGTAACGATCGAACAGCATTATGGCCAAGCGATGGACATCGAGTGGGCAAAAGACGGCGATACTAACGAAATCTTTATCGTTCAAGCACGTCCTGAGACTGTTAAGAGCCGTCAAGACAGCAACGTAATGGAGCGTTATGTCATCGACACGACTGGCGCAAAAGTATTATGTGAAGGTCGTTCAATCGGTCAGCGTATCGGTTCAGGTAAAGTGCGTATCGTTAGCAACCTAAACGAGATGGACAAAGTAGAAGAAGGCGACGTACTCGTATCAGACATGACTGATCCGGATTGGGAACCAGTTATGAAGCGCGCTTCTGCTATCATCACCAACCGTGGTGGTCGTACCTGTCACGCTGCTATTATCGCGCGTGAGCTAGGTGTGCCAGCTATCGTTGGTTGTGGTAACGCAACTGAGCTATTGGTTGATGGTCAAGACGTAACTGCTTCTTGTGCTGAAGGCGACACTGGTTTCATCTACGAAAGCCAGATTGATTTTGAAGTACAGACTAACTCTGTTGAATCTATGCCAGAGCTAGCATTCAAAGTGATGATGAACGTTGGTAACCCAGATCGCGCATTCTCATTTACCCAAATGCCAAACGAAGGTATTGGTCTTGCACGTCTAGAGTTCATCATCAACCGTATGATTGGTGTGCATCCAAAAGCCTTGCTAAACATGAACAGCTTGCCACGTGAAATTGCGCAAGCAATCCAAGAGCGTATCGCAGGCTATGCATCACCTGTTGACTTCTATGTTGATAAATTGGTCGAAGGTATCTCAACGCTAGCTGTTGCCTTTATGGATCAGCCTGTTATCGTTCGTATGTCAGATTTCAAATCAAACGAATACGCTAACCTGCTTGGTGGTAAGCTGTACGAGCCATCAGAAGAGAACCCAATGCTTGGTTTCCGCGGCGCTAGCCGTTATGTGTCTGATAACTTCCGTGACTGTTTTGAGCTTGAGTGTAAAGCGCTAAAACGTGTTCGTGATGAGATGGGCTTGACCAACGTTGAGATTATGATTCCATTCGTCCGCACCACTGGCGAAGCGGCACAAGTGATCGAATTACTTGAGAAAAATGGTCTAAAACGTGGCGAGAATGGTCTACGCGTCATCATGATGTGTGAACTACCAACCAACGCCTTATTAGCAGAAGAATTCCTAGAGTACTTTGATGGTTTCTCAATCGGTTCTAACGATTTGACTCAGTTAACGCTTGGTCTTGACCGTGATTCAGGTATCGTCTCACATCTATTTGATGAGCGTGATCCTGCTGTTAAGAAACTATTATCTATGGCTATCGAAGCCTGCCGTAAACAAAACAAATACGTCGGCATCTGTGGTCAAGGTCCATCAGACCATCCAGATCTAGCGTTCTGGCTAATGGAGCAAGGTATCAGCTCAGTGTCATTGAACCCTGACTCAGTATTAGATACTTGGTTCTTCTTAGCTGGTGAAGAAGCGAAGTAAACCGCTACGTTTAGTCACAGCGGTCATTCACACAGTCATTAAAGATACCACTATTAGGGTCTATTTGATTTTTTCAAATAGACCCTAATATAATGTCCTAAGACATGACTAACTATGCAGGCAATTATGCAGATTTTCCTTGCTCGAAATAACGTACAAGCTGGCCCATATCAGTTGGAGCAGCTGAACATCATGCTGGCATCTGGCGAAGTATTGCTTGATGATTTGATGTGGCATGAAGGCTTAGCTCAGTGGCAGCGCGTAGGTGATCTTACCAATAACCAAACGGTGTATCGCCCGACCAGTGCTAACACGCCTGAAGTAAACGACTCTATCATCAATAACGTGACCGTCTTCCCTGAAGGTACCAATAAAGCGAAAGATGATAAGTCAGTATCGTTAGACAGACTATATGGCAAGCCTGAACGTCCTAAAAACGTGAAAGCTGACATGACGACCAATCGTCATCAAACGCCGCACAACAATGTTTCATTAAACAAGTCTACTCTCAAAAAGGCTGTTGCAGACAATGATAAAGTCGTCGGCAACGTGGTACTTGCGCCAATCATGTCACGCGTATTGGCGACTGCATTGAATGGCCTACTTTATATATTGGCTATACTGCCGCTAGTAATGGCATTGACTAAGATGGATGTGGACTATACCAAGTTCCAAAACATTCAAGACATGGACGCCGCCTATCAATATTCAATGACGCTCATGGAAAGTCTTCCTAGTAGCACATTGATGATGTCACAGGTGATGGTCTTTGGGCTATTTGCCTTACAATTGGTATTTATTACCATGCGTGGTCAATCGCTAGGCAAGCTGATCACTGGTATTCGTGTTGTAGATCAAACCACGCATCGACTGCCTTCGTTCATTAAATTGATCGGTACACGTACGTTATTGTTATTTATTATCTATAACTTACTGTTTTCGTTTACCAGCTTTTTAGGCTTTGTGATTATTGCTATCCATTATTACATGGCATCTAAAAGCCCTGAAAACATTGGTTGGCATGACAAACTTGCCAAAACCTTAGTGGTCAAAGCAGACAGTAGCCAATTGGTAAAAAAATCAAAACCTGAATGAATAACAGTATTTTAATTTAGTTATTGGTTTTATAGCTCGTTATACTTAAAAAAGCTGCGTACTATCGCGGCTTTTTTATTTAGCAAAGCTTATTTAGCCTCTTTTTATATTTTATTGGCAGTAGCTTGGTGATTAACCTTTGTGTTAGTTGCCGAGTACTGTTATAATACGGCGCTTTATAAACTAAGCTTATTCTTGATTGTTTTTTATAAAATATGACTAGAATTGGGCTTACCTTATAAATCTCCTTGCTATTAACATAGGGTTAATAGCTACTAATCCGTAAGGAGTCATAATGCGACATTACGAACTGGTGTTACTTGTACACCCAGACCAAAGCGACCAAGTGGTCGGCATGGTTGAGCGCTACATCAAGTTAGTTCAAGACAACAACGGTGTTATCCATCGTCTAGAAGATTGGGGCCGTCGTCAACTGGCTTATCCAATCAACAAGATTCACAAAGCTCATTACGTTCTTTTCAACATTGAAACTGACGGTGAAACTTTAGCTGAACTTGAAGAATTATTCCGTTATAACGACGCGATCATTCGTAGTCTAGTTATGCGCCGTGACGAAGCTGTCACTGAAGAGTCGCAGTTAGCCAAGAATGCCGATGAAAAACGCGCACGCAAAGCAACTACTCGTCGTCCAGACAATCGTGAAAACGATAATGACGACAACGACAACAGTGAAGACTAATTAAAGGAGAATACTCATGGCACGTTTCTATCGCCGTCGCAAATTCTGCCGTTTCACTGCTGAAGGCATCACTCACATCGACTATAAAGATGTTGAATTGCTAAAACAGTACATTAGTGATAATGGTAAAATCGTACCAAGCCGTATTACTGGTACATCTACTAAATATCAGCGTCAATTAGCGACTGCTATCAAGCAAGCTCGTTACTTATCGCTACTTCCATACACTGATAACCATCAAGGTTAACCGCTAACTAGGAATGACTCATGCAAATTATTTTGTTACAGCGTATCGTCAACCTTGGTAAACTCGGTGAAACTGTCGATGTAAAACCAGGTTACGGACGTAACTTTCTTATCCCTCAGGGCAAAGCGTTACCTGCGACTAAAGCTAACATCGAAAAGTTCGAAGCACGTCGTGCTGAACTTGAAGCTGAAGAAGCAAAAGAGATCGCTGTTGCTCAAGAGCGTGCTGATGCATTGACTGACGTTAATGTTATCATGCGTGCTAAATCAGGTGACGAAGGCAAGCTATTCGGCTCTATCGGTACTCGCGATATCGCTGAAGCATTGACTAACTCAGGTCTAGAAGTAGACCGTGCTGAAATCAAGCTACCTGAAGGCACTCTACGTCAAGTTGGCGAATACAATGTTGATATTCAGCTACACCATGACGTTACTGCTAGCATCTTAGTTACTATTCTTTCTGAAGATGGTAACAACGAAGATTCAGCTGAAGAAGAAGCTGCTGAAGAAGACTATTCTGAAGAGTAATCTTCTATATAGTTAGACTCAGTCTGCAAAAAGCCAGCAACTTAGGTTGCTGGCTTTTTTACGTGCGTCCTTTTTGACATTAGAGTTTATATATTTAGACAATTTATAACGCTAACTTGCACTCCTTTATCTCGACAAATTAGGATTTTATATATTCCTAAACAGCTTAGGATTCTCAAAAAATCTATTGCTATGATAGCGGTGTTATCTATGCAATATTGTAGTAACTAAATGCAACAATTGCCTTAAAAACGCTATACCAAACAACAAGATACTGCCTATATAATCATCTTTATTACTATTAGCAGAATTGATAATCTACTGCTATCTAATGTACTAATTGGGCGCAAGAATATGAAAGAAAATCATAACATTCATACCAATGACAAGCTTATCTGTACTCAAGGTAATGCATACTACTCCGAAGGTGAGGTGTATACAGTTGGCAGAATAGTCAATGACAAATACTTTCAGCTGCTGACCAGTGGCAATGATGATCATTGGTATGCCACGTTGGATGATCAAGGCATTTACGTCAGCTTTGATACTGCAACTGCTACCAATAACAAAGCTTTTTTTGATAAGATTGCCTAACTGTCAATCAGGGCACTCCTTAGAATACCTATTCTAAAAATAATCATTACTCAGGTAGGTAAATATTGTTTAGACAAAAACTGGTCATTATAGATGGCCAGTTTTTTTTGGTTTGAAGTATTAGCAATTGCTAGTTATACAAGTATTTCCACACACGTCTTCGACGTTTTCTTACTGATTTCCGTCATTTTAAAATTAAGTATCTCTCAATTTTTTGTCAACAGCGCCAACTATTTAACGAATCTATTTCCTAGCGGCGTCTATTTGCTATAAAATATGCCCCTTTAAAATTTCGTATCGTTAGTGATGCAGATAGTTGGTCCAATATCGTTTAAATGTAGATATGGTAAAAGCACTTACAAGCACTACGCAAAGTAGAATTAGCAAGCTATATACCGTGTTTAATCTCGATATAATTGGCTGTATTGCATTGGTAATCGATTAAGATATAAACCATATTGAGACAGTGATGATTGTATTTTGGCTTGTGCTGACCATTCTTTTTATTATTTTCGCTACCGCAAAATTAAAGTGGCATCCTTTTTTAGTATTAATCTTGTCCGCTTTCTTGGTTGCGCTATTTTATCAAGTACCACTTAACACGGTCGCCAAAACGATCTCTGATGGTTTCGGTGGTATCTTAGGCTATATCGGTCTTGTGATTGTATTTGGTACGATTATTGGCTTAATCCTTGAAAAAACGGGTGCTGCTATCGTAATGGCAGAGTCAGTTATCAAAGTATTGGGGCCACGCTTCCCTACTTTGACCATGTCTATCGTCGGTGCAGTCGTTTCTATACCTGTATTTTGTGATTCTGGCTATATTATCTTGAACTCTCTAAAAGAGTCTTTGGCTGAGCGCCTACATGTATCAAGTGTCGCGATGAGTATTGCTTTGGCCACTGGTCTATACGCTACCCATACCTTTGTCCCGCCTACGCCAGGCCCAATCGCAGCGGCAGGTAACTTAGGTCTAGAGTCAAACTTAGGCTTGGTCATTATGGTCGGTGTGGTGGTGACAGCAGTTGCTGTACTGGCTGGTTGGTGGTGGTCTAATCGCTTTCTTAACGCTACTCCTGATAATATCAATGCGGTAGATGCTCCAGCAGCAATGCCTGAAGGAATGAAAACTCGTGATGATTACAGTCACTTGCCTTCAGCGACAATGGCTTTCCTACCGATTATCGTTCCTATCATATTAATCTGCCTGTCTTCGGTTGCTAATTTCCCAAGCGCACCATTTGGCAGTAGCATGGTAGCGGAGATTTTGATATTCATTGGTAACCCATTGACTGCGTTACTTATCGGTTTATTCTTATCATTTTTCTTAATTAAATCAAGCAAAAAAACGCAAGAAATCAGCGATAGTATCTCGCAAGGTTTGGTAGTAGCTGCCCCTATCCTATTGATCACTGGTGCTGGTGGCGCGTTTGGTGCGATGCTAAAAGTTACGCCGATCGGTGACTACCTAGGTTCGACGCTATCTGCTTTGGGTTTAGGTATCTTCATGCCATTTATCGTCTCTGCTGCGCTAAAAACAGCACAAGGCTCAACCACAGTCGCATTGGTTACTACTTCTGCTATGGTTGCCCCACTATTGAGTCAGATCGGCCTAGACAGTGAGCTTGGACGCGTGTTCTGCGTGATGGCAATTGGTGCTGGTGCCATGACCATCTCACATGCCAATGACAGCTTCTTTTGGATTGTTAGCCAGTTTAGTCGTATGAGCGTGGCACAAGCGTACAAAGCTCATTCAATGGCCACTGGTATCCAAGGTGTGACTAGCATCGTATTTATCTGGTTGTTGACCCTAGTATTTATCTAGTTCATGAGATTGGGTATTTATACAGACGTTTATTTGATTATTACTAAGTAAACGTTTTAAAACATGACACTATCGCAATGATCGTGTCATTAAGATATTCAAAGAGAGCCGTATGAAAATTTTGATCGCCCCTGACTCGTTTAAAGAAAGTTTAGAAGCACTGGACGTGTGCCACGCCATTCAATCTGGTTTTAGCCAAGTGTTTCCAGATGCTGACTATAAGCTGTTGCCAATGGCCGATGGCGGTGAAGGTACCTCTGCGGTATTGTCTTATGTATTGGGCGGGCGCTGGAAAGAAGTCAGAGTACATGACCCATTGATGAGACCGATTATGGCAAAGTATCTGTTATTGCCTGACGCGACCGCTGTTATCGAAGTGGCTCAAGCGTGCGGATTGCATCTACTGACAGCTGATGAGCGTAATCCCGTTATTGCGAGTAGTTATGGTGTTGGGGAGCTGATCGAAGATGCGTTAGAAGAAGGTGCTAAGCGTATCGTTATTGGTCTAGGTGGTAGCGCAACCAATGATGCAGGCCTTGGCATGCTAATGGCGTTGGGCATAACATTTCATGACATCAATGATAGCTTGCTCACTCATGGGGGCGGCGCACTTGCCAGCCTACATAAGCTCGATAATACTAGCCTGCATGCAAAGATATCAGACACGGTATTTGAAGTTGCTTGTGATGTGACCAATCCATTATGCGGTCTGCTGGGTGCAAGTGCAGTATTTGGCCCACAAAAAGGCGCTTGTCCAGAGCAGGTTAATACTTTGGACAAGGCACTTAGTCACTTTGCTACTATATGTGGACAGCAGGGCTATGAAGACTGTCAATATGTTGAAGGTGCTGGCGCGGCAGGCGGTCTTGGCTATGCGATGATGACTTTCTTTCAAGCTCAGCTAAAGTCAGGCTTTGATACGGTTGCCGAAGTGGCTCACCTGTCACAGTATATCGCAGAGACAGATCTTGTCATCACTGGTGAAGGCAAGCTCGATGCGCAAACAGCCATGGGTAAAGTGGCAGGCGGTATCAGCCAAATCGCTAAGGCTAGCCGTACACCTGTCATCGCTATCTGCGGCAGCGTCGATGGACTAAAACCTGCCCAGACCAGTCAGTTCGATGTAGTTATGCCGAGTATCCAAAAAGTAGACACGATTGATAACGTGTTAGGCTCTGCTTATAACAATATTGAAACTACTGCTGCTAATATCGCTGCAAGTATCAAACTTGGGCAGACTTTAAAATAGACGCAATCTTTCATAGTCGCAATCTACCAATAAACCTCTTCTGTTAAACGCACAGCTATTGAACTTTTGATTAACCCTTCGTTAGCTGTGCATTTATCATTCTCAACATATCTATAGCCATTTTTTTACTTCATCAATGACCGTCTGCATTCTATTAGAGAGTGCCTGCTGTCTTCTGACTGCCAGATATAGCGTTTCGCTAACGGCAACTGGTAAATGATGACTGTTAATCAGTTCAGGCTTTGGATAAGCAGCCACGGCATGTGCTGGCAAAACAGTAAAACCTATTCCCCTGCTGACGGGCTCTAAGATTAACCCTATCTGATTCGAAAATCCTTTTTTCTCAAAGTCATTGATATGCTGAAATTGCTCATAATTGGCAGTCAGTAGCATGCCTGCATGATGGGCACCATCTGGATGATCGATAAATCCAAGTTCGATAAGCTGCTCCCAGCTAGGCTCTACTGTAGCCGCAGGGGTTACTAGTATCAATGCTTCTTGTGCCATAGGCCTGCAGCTAACTGTTTCATCGTCTGAGATATCCGTCATAAAGCCAATATCAATCTCGTGATTTGCCAGTGCCCGCTCTATATCAGAATTTGGAGCAAAACGATAATCAATCACTAGTTTTGGGTGCTGCTGCTGTAAAGACAAAAGCTGCGAATATAGTTTAAGTCCCACACTACCCGGTGACATCAACCGTACCAATCCTTCGTAAGGTGGATCTTCACCGATGCGCTGTTCTAAATTTGATAATCGCTGCAATATCTCGCCTGCTTCTTTATAAAGCTGCTCACCTGCATTGGTCAATGAAAACTGCTTTCCTTGACGAATCAACAAGTCCGTATCTAGTTGCTCTTCTAACTTACTTATGTGTTGGCTCACACCAGACTGCGTCATATATAGACGTTCAGCTGTGCGGGTAAAGTGCCCAACTTCAGCAAGCGTGCAAAAGGTGCGTAACCATGTGATATTTATCATTACTTTTCATAATTATTTATATAATATTTGATAATTTTACATAATGAATATGCGTTTGTATACTGGCCTCACGTTAAACAAGAATACAGCAAACAGGAGCACAAACTATGAACAACGTTTATCCAAGAAGCTTTTCGCACATCGGTCTGTCAGTACCTGACTTAGATGCCGCCGTAAAATTTTATACTGAGGTGATGGGGTGGTACACCATCATGGAACCAACTGAGATTATCGAAGATGATAGCCCGATCGGTGAGATGTGTACTGAAGTATTCGGTGCTGGTTGGGGCAGCTTTCGTATCGCTCACCTATCTACTGGTGACCGTATCGGTGTTGAGATTTTTGAATTCAAAAATCAAGAAAACCCTGAAAACAACTTTGAATACTGGAAAACTGGCATCTTCCACTTTTGTGTTCAAGATCCAAACGTTGAAGAACTGGCTGAGCGTATGGTTGCAGCAGGCGGTAAAAAGCGTATGGAAAAACCACGTTACTACTACCCTGGTGAAAAGCCATATCGCATGATTTATATGGAAGACCCGTTTGGTAACATTGTTGAAATTTATAGCCATAGCTACGAGCTTATCTATAGCGAAGGCGCATACTAGGTTCAGTATAAATACAGCTTAGTATAAATTTAAGTTAGTATAGAGTTAGCTTATAGTCAAGTCTATATAAATCCGCTACAGCGTCATCCTCGCTAAGCATACTAATGTATAACTTGCACTCGGTTTCCTTGTATCGAAATTATATTGAACTGACTATATATCTGACTGAAAAACCAATAGCGTACTCATCATCTGAGTGCGCTATTTTTTTCGTGCGCTTTCTATGTGCTCCATCTATTGTATAGAATATGAGCCATGCTACTATTTAAAACGCTTGATATAAATTCATAGATAGCAGCATTTGCCAAATCAAACAATCGATTATCAAGGATGATAAATGACTCAATCTGACATTACTCTAGACCTAGACGACCTTTTGGTTATTAGAGAAGACACTAAAGACAGTGGCGTCGTCACGCTCGCCTTAAACCAACCCAAGCAATTCAATGCGTTGTCCGTTGAAGTACTGTCTGCCATGCAAGCAGAGCTGGACAATATCGCTCAAGACGATACGATCAGAGTTGTGGTTATTCAAGCGACGGGCAAGGCGTTCTGTGCGGGTCATAATCTAAAACAAATGCGCGCACACGACGATGAAGCATTTCACCGCGCTCTATTTCAGCAATGTAGCAAAATGATGCTTACCATCAACCGTATGCCGCAAGTCGTCATTGCAAAAGTACAAGGCATTGCTACCGCTGCAGGATGTCAGCTGGTCGCCGCTTGTGACTTGGCCGTTGCCGCTGATAATGCAAAATTTGCCACTTCTGGGATAAACGTTGGACTTTTCTGCTCCACGCCTGCCGTTGCTGTCAGCCGTAATCTACCTCGTAAGCAAGCGTTTGAAATGCTAATCACAGGTGAATTTATCGATGCGCATACTGCCTTGCAATATGGCTTGATCAATCGAGTCGCACCAGCAGAGCAACTCGATCAAACACTACAGTCACTGATAACAGCAATCACTGCCAAGTCTCCGGTGGCAGTAAAAACTGGCAAAGATATGTTTTATAAGCAGCTGGGTATGAGCGTTGAAGATGCTTATGACTATGCCAGTGAAGTAATGACGGGCAATATGATGGCAGACGATGTGGGTGAAGGGATTGATGCATTTATTGAGAAACGCCAAGCGGTATGGAAAGGGTGCTAATTCCTATAATACTAATCATTGTATTACTTAGCTAACGTCATACAGAATATGCTTGGTTTATAAAACGAGCATTTTCCTTTTCGATAATTAAACTTGCTTATTGCCAAGCATAAAAAAGGCCACGATATCGCTATCATGGCCTTTATTATTTCTATTTAATACAGGTACTATAGGTACTATGAGCAGTCTTTACTCAGCAGCGATAGCGATCATCTCAACCAATAGCTCAGGACGTGCTAAAGCTGACTCACCACAAGCGCGAGCTGGTGGCTGAATACCTTCAAACCACTGGTCATAGACTTCATTCATGGCAGCAAAGTCAGCCATGTCTTTGATCCAAACTGTTACTGATAGTAGCTTTGATTTGTCACTGCCTACCTCTTCTAGCAACGTTTGGATTTTTTCTAGACAAGTCAATGTTTGCGCTTTGATATCGTCTTCTGCATTACCTACCTGACCACACAAATAGATAGTTTGGTTATGGATTACGGTTTTGCTCATACGTTGATTGCTGTGTAGTTTCTTAATCATGTCTATACCTTTCATTTATTAATTTAAGTCTGTGCTAATTACAGTCAATCCACTATAAAAGCGTTACAGCGTTAACCTCGCTTGAAGTATGACATATACATCTGCACTCGGTTGCCTTGTACCGCTCTTAAACTGGACCAACTATATATCAGATGCGCGCTTAGTTAGAAAAACGCTGGGCACTAAATGGTGCAAGATCGACCAATGTAGGTTTATCGTGAATCATCTCTTCAATCAGACGACCTGTCATTGGCCCTAAGGTAAAGCCTTGATGACTGTGACCAAATGCGAACCATAGTTTGTCATGCTTGTCAGCAGGACCGATTACTGGCTTCATATCAGGCATACAAGGACGAGAGCCCGCCCATGCTTCACTCTCAACCGCATCTTCTAATGGCAAGATTTTTTTAGCAAGCTTCAATACGGTTTTTAACTGACCAAAGTTCTTTGGCGCATTCATCGTGGTCATCTCAGCACCAGTGGTGATACGGATACCCTGCTGCATTGGCCCCATCACAAAGCCTTTGTCCATATCAAACATACTGTGATTGATGGTGTTCTTTTCTGTCACTTTGAAATGCTGATGATAGCCGCGCATTGGGAACAATGGCAAGTTATAGCCAAGTGGTCTGATCAAATCATTAGACCATGGGCCTGCTGCGATAACCAATTTGTCACTATAGTAGGTATCGTTATCAGTGATAACTTTCCAGCCTTCGCCATCTTGAACGATTTCTTTTACATCATTTTCTTTGATCGTACCCTGCATGTCTTGGAAGTTTTTTGCATAAGCTTTCACGAGTGAGCTTGGGTTTGATACTTGCCATGAATTTAACCAATGAATCGCACCAACGAAACCTTCAAAATTGGCACGAGGCTCCATTGCTTTTAGCTCTTCAAGGTTCAGTACGTTATGCTCAACACCTTGGTTACGCGCATCAATGGCTGATGCTTGTGCTTCTTTGAATGTCTCTTCTGAGCGATGTAGCTGTAACCAACCATCACGAGTAATGAGCTCATCAGCACCAGAAGCGCTAATCATGGTTTGGTGCTCACTGGTGCAATGCTCAATCAACGTCTGCCACTCTGACTCGATTTTTTTGACAGACGCTGGGGTCGAATATTTCCAGTATTGCAGTAGCGCTTGATGATAACGCAGAATGGCTGGAATACGATAACGAATATCAGTACCTTGGTTCGGCAATACTCGGATCATCTCTGTCAGCTGACGAGGAAAAGGATGCGTATGAATCGCTTCGCGCTGAATCAAACCGGCATTACCATATGAGGTCTCTGACCCTGGCAATTTCTTGTCTAAGAGTAATACATTTGAGTTATTTTTTTGTAGATGCCACGCGATTGACGTGCCAACCATACCTGCACCGATAACGATAACTTCATAGCGCATAACCTATCCTTTTCTTAGGGTGTTAATACAGAGTATCAAATATAAGGGTCTAACCAAATTAGGTGGTAATAGTAACGCATTAGGATAAATTTGAAACCCTTATCTGAGAAATATTTTTACTATTAAATACTTTTGGCTATACCTTTATTTGCAGGTCATTTTCAAAAGGAATAGTTGGCGTATGAAGCCATGATTTGGTGATAAATACAAGACAATATTATCTGACATTTGAAGCAAAAACATTCGTCAATGACAATGAAAAATCACCACCACATTGGATCATCGTTATCTATGACAGGCAGCTTGGTTGTTTCGACTGTTACTTCATCAGCAGATAGCTCCGCGATAAAGCGTGAGGCCATGTCAAAGTATCCAGAATAGCTGGAAAAATAATTCGGCGCGGTCAAATATAACTGCGTCTTTGCACGACTACAGGCCACATAAAACAGCTTGCGCTCTTCTTCTAATGCTTCAAAGTCATCCAGCGAGCGATGATGCGGCGTAATGCCATCGACCAACGAGTTAACGAATACCACTGGCCACTCAAGCCCCTTAGCACTATGAATGGTTGAGATCGTGACTTTATCATTACTTTGTCCATCGTCAGAGCTTCCCATGACCGCGACAGAATCATTAGGTGGGTCGAGCGCGAGATTTTCTAAAAAGCTATCGAGGCTCGTGTGCTCTGTCGCTAAATTCTTTAGCACGCGAAAGTCTTCGGTACGCTCACGCCAATTGTCTTCAATCAGCTTCAAGACTGGAATATAAAACTCAAGAATATGCTCAATGGCTGTCTCGACCGTCTCTGCTTGCTGTGCATTGGTGAGCGTGTGGTATAGAGGCTTTAGCTGATCGCTTTTTTTGGCAAACGGCGCTGCTAGTAACGGCTCAAACGCATTATTGTCAGCAGTAATGGCTTGGGTCAACCGTGTCGCGGTGACTGCGCCTACTCCTTTGAACAAGGTCAAGATGCGGTGCCAAGCAATCGTATCATTTGGATTATAGAGGATTTTGACAAATGCTAACACGTCTTTGATGTGGCGTCTTTCAATGAACTTAATACCGCCTACCACGATAAAGGGAATATTGCGCGCCATAAATTCTAGCTGCACATAGTTGGACTGGAAAGACGTGCGGCATAATACAGCAAAGTCGTTGTAGTCATACTCTGGCTTTAGCGTGATGATCTTGTCAGTTATATAGCTGGCTTCTTTTGTCTCGTCGCTGAGTCGTCGGAATATTGGCTTCTCCCCTTCTATCGGTGCGTCAGAGTAAAGCTGCTTTTGATAGCCTAGCGTGATTTGTGCTGACAACGCATTGATATATGTTAAAACTGACGGCGAGCTACGATAATTTTGTTCAAGCTTGATAAGTTTGGCATTGGGATATGTCTCACCAAAGAGCAAAATATTTTCGTAATTGGCGCCGCGAAAGGCGTAGATGCTTTGATTGTCATCGCCAACGACCATTAGCGATACTGACTCAGGCTCACATATTAAGTCAATTAGCTGCTTTTGCGGAATATTGGTGTCTTGATATTCGTCAACCATAATGTAACGATATTGGCTTTGCAGCAGCTGTCGAAAGGTGTCATTGGTTTTTAAATGACGCACTACTTGGCTAATTATGTCATCAAAATCATATAAGTGATTGGCGCGCTTATACTCATGAAAATCGATTGCCAATTGCTCGATGATAGGAATGTGTACCGCAATATCAGGATAATTAGTCTCTATTAAATCACGAATATGAATCCGTCTGTTTCTAGACGTCGATATGATATTTTGCAGCGTTTTTTTGCGCGGGAAGGCTTGGGTTTTGGTTTGGGCAGGGTACTTTTTTTCTTTGTGTACCAAGTCAATAGCATCCTCACTATCGCCAGTATCTAAAATCGTAAATCGTGGATTGATACCGAGCAGGCCCGAGTATTGACGCAGCAGCATATTGCAAAATGAGTGAAAGGTGCCACTGGTGATACTGTTTAAGGCCTTGTCGGTTGGCAGCTTATCTTCAGCCAATGCATCATCAGATAGCTCTTGATTTGAAGGACTACTTGCCAGCAAAGATTTAGCGCGATCTTTGATTTCATTTGCCGCTTTGCGCGTAAAGGTCAGTAATAATATCTCTTTAGGCGACACGCCATTTTCTAATAGATAACTGGTACGGTAAGTCAAGGTTTTGGTTTTTCCCGATCCTGCCCCCGCAATCACCAATACTTTACCTTCGATAGTAGTGGCAGCCATGAGCTGATCGGGATTGAGCTCACTGGCATAATCTACTTTTAATCCTAAATAACTATCCAATCTTTGCGTCAACAACTTCGTGTTTGCTTGATCATTAGCATCAATGAGGTTTGCCTCTAACTTTTTGATGGCCTGCTCAAGTCGAGACAGTTTAGGCTTCATCTCAAGGAAGTTTTGCGGGTATTTATAGTGGCGTGTGTCAAAAATCGAGGTTGTCATTGTCTAAAATTGCCTTACATTTTATTTTGGCGATATTATCAGCGTATGTCTGACTGTTTATAACTTTAGAATAAGTATGATTTGCTAAAAGTAGCAGAATATATGTGCTGAATTTACGTGAACTTTAAGCCCTTATCTGTGCGTGACAGTTTACCATATTAAAAAATAGGGTTTATCAGCCCACATAAGCTATGTGTCACTCCTATTGATTCGCCTTGTTCATTTTCAAGCCTCAAATATGACCTACTTTTATCATAAAGCTGCGTATTATCATCGAGTAAAAACCTGAGCATATACCGTAACAACCTCACCCCTATTCAGGTAAATTTGCTACAATGTGCCCAATTTTGATTTATCATTTAACCAAACTTTATACCAACTGATTTTATTAATACATTGAGAGAATGTTATGGGTTTTAATTGCGGCATCGTCGGCCTACCAAACGTGGGCAAATCCACCTTGTTTAATGCGTTGACCAAAGCGGGTATCGCCGCTGAAAACTTTCCATTTTGTACCAAAGATCCCAACACGGGTATCGTGCCAGTACCAGACCCACGCCTAAAGCAACTGGCTGATATCGTCAATCCTGAACGCGTATTACCAACGACGATGGAGTTTGTCGATATCGCAGGTTTGGTTGCAGGGGCATCGAAAGGCGAAGGCATGGGTAACCAGTTCCTAGCGAACATCCGTGAGACCGATGCAATTGCTCACGTTGTACGCTGTTTCGATGATGACAACGTCGTACACGTTGATGGCCGCGTTAGCCCGATTGATGATATCGAAACCATCAACACTGAACTGGCACTTGCAGATTTAGAAGCTGTTGAACGTGCGGTATTTAACTTGACCAAAAAAGCAAAAGGCGGCGATAAAGACGCTGGTGCCATGCTTGATGTGTTCAAAAAGATTGAGCCATTACTAGCAGAAGGCAAAGCGGCTCGTGCTGCTAACCTAGACGCTGATGAGAAAAAACTGATCAGAAGCTATGGTTTAATCACGCTAAAGCCGACCATGTATATCGCTAACGTCTCTGAAGATGGTTTTGAAAACAACCCATATCTTGACGCTGTTCGTGACTATGCCACTGGTGAAGACTCTATCGTAATCGCGCTATGCAATCAGATCGAATCTGAAATTGCACAGCTCGATGAAGATGATAAAAAAGACTTCCTAGCTGAAATGGACATGGAAGAAGCCGGTCTTGACCAAGTAATCCGTGGTGGCTATGACTTACTTGATATGCAGACTTACTTTACCGCTGGCGTAAAAGAAGTACGTGCTTGGACTGTCGCTATTGGTGCGACAGCGCCGCAAGCAGCTGGCGTAATTCATACTGATTTTGAGCGCGGATTCATTCGTGCTGAGGTCATTGCCTATGACGACTTTATCGAATACAACGGTGAAAAAGGCGCTGCTGCTGCTGGTAAATCGCGTTTAGAAGGTAAAACTTACATCGTGCAAGATGGCGACGTGATGCACTTTAGATTTAACGTGTAACTTTAAATAGTATAGCTTGTTTAAAGTTAATTAGCCGATGTTGGATATTCTCCATCATCGGCTTTATTTTGTCATTATATTGTTATATTATAACATATCTTTATTTTGCTTATTTGAGGAATTATATTATGGCGGCTTATTTTTCTAAACTTGCAGGTATTACTATACTAGGTAGTGTGATGGCTGGCTCTTTACTGGGCTGTCAGCCGAACAACGATACCGATGCAGTGGTATCTGAAGAAGCACCAGTAGATAATCACGTCGAGCATGAACAAGATCATGAGATGCATGATGATAAAGAGTATGAAGAGCACGACCACGAAGAGCATAGTGATATGGAACATGACCATGAAGGGCCCGATGATGAAGGACACGATCATGAAAGTCATAGCCACGAGGAACATGCGCACGCAGGTCACGATCATGCAGCTCATGCCAGCAACAGCACTCCTTTCTCTTGTGAGCCTACTGCTACTATCGGCGTTTCTTATCATAGCGACAGTACACCACAGACAGCGCATTTGCTCATCGATGGTATCGAATACGATTTAACGGCTACTGCTAATAGTGAAACTGATGCTGATAAGGGCATCTATACCAGCGATATTGGATTAGACGATACCCACGGCATCATATGGCGAGTAAATGGAGACAAAGCGACATTGCTCAAGAAGACACTGGACAGCGATGTAGCTATCGACAAAGAAGACGTACTTTTTAACTGTCAAAAGTCTTAATATAGTCGTTTCAATATAATTTGGATACAAGCAAGGCGAGTGAAATTACTACAAATAGTAGGCTAAGCGAAACTGGCACCGTATACAATTTATAGGGCATTAACTCTAGTCAAAGAAGTCTAAAATGAGTACAAGGCAGCCGACTACAGATTGTACAAATAGCACCTTTAAGGAGGGGAACACCGTAGTCGTTTAGTAGTTCTCTGACTATATATCTGTACCAAGGGCGCTATTTTGCTATGCTAGAGGCTCCCTTGGTTTCGGATGTTTAATATGCTAAGTACACCAACTTCTTTGCCGTCTCCTACCACACAATGGTCTCATCTGCTCAACTCGCAGCGTCTTGGTGCTTCCAAGAAGTTCAACGCCAATACAAGCACTCGCTCTCAATTTCATAAAGACTATGACAGACTGGTGTTTTCGCACTCCTTTCGTCAGCTCAATCAAAAAACCCAAGTTCATCCGTTGACCAATCAGCTCGGCATTCATACTCGCCTGACGCATTCGCTTGAGGTCTCCTGTATTGGACGCTCTTTAGCAATGATGGCAGCAGAGAAGTTACATGATAAATTAGGCAATGGTTTACCAGCGGGTATCTCGCCTGCGGATGTCGGCGTTATTGTACAAGCCGCCTGCCTCGCTCATGATATTGGCAACCCGCCTTTTGGACATGCAGGAGAGTATGCGATTCGTGATTGGTTTAAGCAGCCTGAACCGCAAGCAATTTTGCAAAATTTAAGCAGCAACGAGCGACTGGACTTACTGGCATACGAGGGTAATGCTCAAGGGTTTCGCCTATTGGCACGTAATGAGCATCACCCTGACAAGGGTGGTATGCGGCTCACCTGTGCCACGCTAGGCGCCTTTATGAAGTATCCGTGGTTGGCAACTCACAGTAACGATGTCAATGACAACCATTATAACGTGCAAAAATTTGGCTGCTTTTATAGCGAGGCTTCTCAGTTAGAAGAGTTAGCTGCGTGTTTGCACTTACCGCGCTCAGAGCAACACGATGGCTTTGCGCGCCATCCATTGGCTTACTTGCTAGAAGCGGCAGATGACATCTGTTATGCGCTAATCGATTTAGAAGATGGCATCAATCTGAATATGCTAACCTATGCCGAAGTTGCCACGATATTTTATGAGCTGATTGGTGAGCGTCCAAGCAGCGTAAACTTGCCAGCGCATATGTCTGTCAGACAAAGTCTTGCCTCACTGCGGGCACGAGCCATGATGCGTTTGGTCAATACCGTCACCGATGCCTTTGTAGCCAATAGTGATGCATTGCTAACTGGAACGCTGCAAGGCAGCCTATTTGCCCATTGCGATACCAGTGTGCAGAATGGTATCAATCAAGCTAAGCAGCTGGCACGCGAAAAAATATTTAACCATCCGAGCAAAGTAAGAATGGAGCTGATGGCCAATCAGTGCTTGCATAGCCTATTGAATGCCTTTATGCCACTCGCTTGGACAGGGTCTCAATCTGCTACTATGCAGCCGCCGATGTCTTTTGAGCAGCAACGTCTGTTAAGATTACTACAGCCTCATCTTGACGAACATCGCCGCATCTTGTCTGACGATATCTATCATAATGTCTTAAATATTTTGGATTTTATTACAGGTATGAATGATCATGAAGCTTATCGACTGGCGCAAGAGTTGCAGGGTCATTGGGGCACAGTGGTTTAAAAGACCAATACAGGTTTAGTAAATTAACACGAATGGCGTATTTCAGTCGTATTTATGCGTTGAAATGAGTATGATAAACACCTACCGGACAATTTTGAAATATTATGAGCAGTCGCGAACAAAAAAAACTTCAAACTCGGCACGCCTTTTTTAATGCTGTGCTCGATTTATGTATGACAGGGCAATCTTTTAGCTCTATCAGTCTCAGACAAGTAACACGCGAGGTTGGCGTTGTGCCGACGGCGTTTTATCGCCATTTTGATGATATGGAGTCACTCGGGCGCGCTTTGGTCATTGAGGAATTGGGCGGTACGTTAGCCACGTTAAGTGATAGCCTGCAGATTGGCCGCAAACGTAGCTTTGATCGTCAAATCGCAAAAAGTATTCAGCTATTCTTGTATATGGTCAGCGATCAGCCTTATTACTGGCAGTTCTTGGTCAGTGAGCGTTATGGTGGATCAGAAGCAGTACGCAAAGCCATCAATGAGTTGATTAAGATACATGCTCAAGGGTTGGCCGACGACTTAGCGTTGCAGCCAGCGTTTACCCATATCAACGCTTATGACCGTCGTCTATTGGCTGAAGCTGGTGTGAATATGTTTTTCTCTTGGATTGTTGATTGGCTAGAGCTGACCTATACGGAAGATCATGATGATGAGATTGATCTAAATGAAATCGAAGAGAACAAACAGCTGATGCTACATAACTGTACTCGTCAAGCACAGATGCTTTTTTACGGGGCTTATAATTGGAAATCTAGCGAAGAAACACGCCTAAAAGACTAAATGTCGATCCCAATACTCTCTGCTAAAAGCTCGGACGAAATGCCCATAGTCGCTGTGTCACTACTTTGACTGCCTTGGGCATTTTACCGTTTGCCTCACTACTGTTACTCGCCTGATTATTATTAGCAGCCTCACTACTATTAACTACTTGATTATTATCAACGACAGTTTTACTAATCAAAACAGTGGCAAAACGCTCTCTCGCCTGTCCGACAGTTGCATTATCAATCGCTGTGATAAGCGCCATAAATGCTTGGCTGTCAACGGCAAGCATTGGTGTTAGTGCTTTTCGTTGCTCATCATTTAGACTGCCGAATATCGGTAATTGCCATACTGTATCAATAGACGTCAGCGCCTGCTGTGCGCGCATATCTACCAGTGATTGCATCTGTTGGCTGTTAGCACCCTCAATTAGTGCTGCTAACAATACAGGACTGGCAGTATTGATATTAATCGGCACATAATAAGGCACTGCGGTAAGATAAGGCCGTAATACTGCTAATGTCTCAGCGCTTACCCCTTTCACTTCTAGTAGCTGATCGATACTGACAAAAGGCTGATTTGGCAGAGCATCTGTTGCTACAGCGTTTGACTGCTGCGCATATACCGTACTTTCATCACCGCCATCTTGATATACCTCGCCGTCTGCATCTTGCCAATCAAGTATAGCAATAGCGATATCAGGCTCTAGATTTAGTTGCGTGAGTAGTCGTTGGAATACTGCTAAAGCAGTGGTATTGGCCGTCCCATCTTGATACAAGTTATTAATGTTAAAACGACCAGACTCATCGCGTAGCTCGATGCTGACACTGTGACTAGCCAATGTATAAGGTGGTATAGGCTGCGCCCAGATATCTTGCGCACTATCCGTATCATTGAGGTTGCTATCAGCGCGAATCATCGTCACAGCCAACTGTTGACCTGCATCGATATCTTGCAGCAACTGATTTTGATCGAATAACAGACCACTACGCCTAATCGCAATTTTTTGGCTAGCAAGCATTGATCCTGCAACCACAGTAATACTCACTACCAATAATAAGATAGTCAGCAGTGCAACACCGCGTTGAGAGTTCGCAGTCATCGACATACATAGCCTTTGTTGTTGAGCAATTGATGCATTTTAACTACTACCTTCTCAATTATTCGTTCCTACATTGCTATCATCCGCACTGCTATTATTGTCACTACCATCATTACCGCTGTTGTCATTATTGGCATTATCATTGCTACCACCCTCTGTATTATTGGCGATGCTTTGACTATTGCTATGCGATATCGGTTGCGGGGCAAGTGCCCATTGCCAAGTGATTGGCATGTCTTGGTATGTAAAGCTAACCGCGACTCCTTTCGGTAATAAAACAGCTGTTGGCTTGGAATTCGCTGTATTCGCTGATTGTACTACTGCTACGCTTGCACTACTGCCACTGTTAATGTCATCGCTCGGAAATCTGGTACTTAGCTCTGGTAGATAGGCTTGCCAGCTCCCTGCTGTGACACCTTCGAGCAATACGCTGTCCAAGCTGACGCTATCACGCCCGCCTTCCATACTGGTATATTGGCGACGTATCAAACGTTCATCCGCAAAAATATATTCGATACGTTGGAGGCTATTGCTACTCTGATATCTTGGATCAGGATCGGCAAAGCGTACAAAGCTGATATGCTCGCCATCTAAGCTCATAAAGGGCTCAGGCGCAATTTTGTTCATTTGCTCGCTTGATTGGGAGCTAGTGTTCGCGTTAGTACTATCGCTTGGACTGTTATTCGTCGCACTGACACTTTGAGTAGTAGCCGCTTGATAAGGGATAATTTGACCCATGTCTTGCTGTAATTGCAAATAGGCGTACTGCAAGACAGCCAGATTGTCAGCATGAAATTGCGCGCGCTCACGAGCACGGTTGACCCCATCAAATACTTGCCAGCATGCAACAGCTAGCATCGCAAATATTGCCATGGCAACCATTAGCTCAAGTAATGTGAAACCACGCTGATGCCTCACAGACCGCCCTCTGCTTGCCCGCTATCACCTGTTGTGCTTAGACCACTTAAATCCAAACTGCCCGTATCTTGCTCAGCATTACTTAGCATCACAGTGATATCAGTGACCGATGTGCGTGTCTGTCCATCTATAATAGGCGCAACTGCGATATTTACTTCTTTTAGGGCAGGTGTGATGGCGTCGCCGACTGTCATTGATATTTGCCAATCACGCCCTTGAGCGTTCACGGTTTGGGTGCGGTTGGCTGTCAGCCACGTCTCTTGAATACGCAAATCAGCGGCGGCATTTTGAGCGACGAAGTGAGCAAGCGTACGAGTACGCAATATATCAACTGAGCTCAGATATGCACTACTGGCACGGCTCGCCGCGACTGCTACCACTGCCAAAATAGCCAAAGCAACCATCACTTCGATAAGGGTAAAGCCGCTCTCGCGTCCACACTTGAGTGATATAGATCTTGGTGACACAGGCTGGCTTGTCATAGGAGGTTTATATAATCTAGCCACTATAACCCCTGTCCGATTCGCATGCTACCATCTGGCATTATCGTAATCACCTCGCCCACTAAACGCGAATCGTGAAGCACTTCAATGGTGACGGGCGTTGCTTGTCCTGTACCAAACCACAATACCTGCGGTACATTTTGATCGCTAAACCAAGGCTGTAACGTTTGGGTTCGTCCCGTACTCTGTAAACCGCTAGAATCCAAACTTTGAACTCTAATACTCACGCCAGTGGGCAGTTCAGGCAAATTGATATCCGACTCGACTTCCCAACTTGGCGTTGGTTTTTGCTCATCAGTAGAGCCTGATAGACCAGCAACCTCTGCCGACAGCTCCATAGCATTCTTAGGCTGACTGTCGGCGCTATCTGACATCATCTCTGTTGTCTGGTACGCGACATATGGATTTGATAATGTAACGATGACCGGCTCTACCTGCCCCTGCTTATCTGCCTGCATACGCAAACCCATCGGCTGCATACGTTCAGCCGACAATAGGCGAACGTAACTCAATGAATCGGTCAGATGCTCATAAAAAGCGCGGTTTTTGCGGGATTCACTGCTACCGACAGACAAACTCATTATGCCAGCAAATATAGACAAGATAGCCACTACCACCACGATTTCCACCAATGTAAAACCAGCCTGTGGCCGACTGTTTATTGATGAGAATGATGATAAGTGATAAGCATCACTTGATATGGAGACGCAGCTGCGACAATGGTCTGTAGGTCTTGTATCTAAGCAGCTTGACTGAGACGTTTGACTAATTAGAGTAAAAGAGCAAGTAGCCGCTGAACTGGACTGCGTCTTAACACTGACCGGCATATTGCACCTATAAGCCCAATTTTAATTGTCGCAGAATGAGAAAGGGGGTTTGAAGAATATTAGAAGATATATAAATTCATAATACAAATCGTGCTGCAATGGTAAGCATTACAACACGATTTATCAAAGCCGAAAAAGGTTCATAACCCAAAAATTACTTGCTACTTTATTAATAGTTACTTTGCTAAGAGATACTTTACCGATAACTAATTTAATAGTTGGTATTACGGTGCTCTTCTGATTCAGTATCGATTTGCTCTACCAGCTCTTGCATATCTTCATCCATGACCTCTTCATCATCAGCAGGATAATGGCTTGGCAACTCTAGCACTTGCTGAACAAAGGCATAACGCAGCGTATCACGGCGACCTAAGTAGCGTTGGTAAAAGCTTGAGTTTAAGAGCCCTGCACCGCCCTGACCAATCGCCCAAATAGACGATAGATAATCACGAGTACTCAAATTACTGTGCTCATCTTTTAGGTATGCGCTAATAATATCAATCAAACGCTTCATACGCTGGCGACGGATATCATATAACTCACCAAACAAACGATTGAGCCCAGTCACTGATGCTGCCAGACGCTCTTCGATTTGGTTCAATAGCATGGCTTTTTGCGGGTTGAATAACTGCTGAAAAATCATACGGGCAACGCCTGCCGAGGGGCAGTCATCAATACGGTTAATCTCAAACAATTGCTCTTCGTAACGAATAATAATACGCAGATAAAGCTCATCTTTACTGGAGAAATGCTTGTACAGGGTGCCTTTAGCCAAATCGAGCTGATCTGCCAAACTGTCTAAAGTGATATCACCATCGCCTGACTCAAGTAGCAATTGTTCTGCCATCGCTAAGATGTTCTCTTCTCGTGCCTTGAACTGGTGCTGACGACTCATAATCTCTCCTAAAACATGACAAGATTAAGCATATGACCATCAATTATGTGCGTACATTTGGCAATGAGCGTATAAAACTATACAAGAACTGCTGAAATACCATAAAAGGGATATGCTTATATTTACAAATAGTCATTGATAATCATATAGTTACATTTAGTAAATCAGATACTAAGGGGGATTGAGCTATACGACTATCACATAAATGACTGACTGGTCATAGCATAACCATTTTAGCGATACTGTGCCAGTAAATTTTCAAAGTTTTTTGCGGTTAATGCTCCGACCTCGTTACTATCACAACCATACATATCTGCGATAAAGCTCGCGACGTAGGGTACGTAGGCAGGCTCATTGGGACGACCACGCTTAGGCACAGGCGCCAAATATGGACTGTCGGTCTCAATCAAGATTCTGTCTCTAGGCATGTGCCTTGCAGCATCTTGGATATTTTGGGCACTTTTAAAACTGACAATACCTGAGAAGGAGATATAAAATCCTAAATCTAAAGCACGTTTTGCGGTCTCCCAGTCTTCAGTAAAGCAATGAATAATACCATGCTCAGCGCCTTCACTTTTTAAGATATCGATCGTATCTTCTTTTGCGTCACGCATGTGTATGACCAGCGGTTTTTTTAGTTGCTGACTGGCATGGATATGACGTGCAAGACTGGCTTGCTGCTCTTTTTTATTTTCTGTAGACCAGTAGTAATCTAGCCCCGTCTCGCCTATTGCCCATACATGATCTTTATCAGCAGTCTCTACTAAACGCTCAACCGTCGCTGATTTCAGTACATCAATATCTTCACAAGGATGAATCCCTACACTCATCCCTAGATTTAATGTCTCGTCACCATAGGTGCTCACAATATTGGCAATCTCATCATATTCTGCAAAATCACACATGATCGCCATCGCACGGGTAACATTAGCAGTTTTCATGGCGTCAATCGCGCCAGATAATTTACCATCGTATTTCGTCAAATCTAAACGGTTAAGGTGACAATGAGTATCTGTAAACATAAATAATCTCGTTTTTATAACTTATTAATTAAAAGTATGGGAATTAAAATTTAAATCTTATTTGCATTGGTTGCTGTGAAGGAATCTGTTTTCAAGTATCGTTTAACGGTACACTACATTAATAGCTATCAAAAATACTCTAAATAGAATTTATTCTAAATAAATGGATGATACGAGCTTAGTCGATACGTCATAACAGTCTTTTAAAAACCGAAGCTTTAAAACCTTTATTACCTCTCATAAGTGCCATAATATGAATCATAAAAAAACTATCACTTTACCGCATATATTCAAAACATTGTTACCGAAGCAACTCTATAGACAACGGTTTTTACTACAAGATAAAGGCCATAGTAATTACATTGAAATAGCTAACGACGTACGTATCATTGGCAACTCCACAATTACCATTCGTAAAGGTGATAACAATCGAATTACCATTGGTAGTCATGGGAAACTTAATAAATTAAAAATCGACATTAATGGTAATCACAATCAAGTCACTATCGCAGAACATGTTAAATTCTCTGGTCAATTATTAGTCGTTGGTAATCATTTACGCATTCATATTGGTGAGCATACCACTGCCATTGATTGCTATATCTTGGCACGTGACAAGAGTGTAACCATTGGTAAGTCTTGCATGATATCGCGTGGTATTGAAATTCGCGCTACCGATGTGCACAAGGTCTACGATATAGATACTAACGTACGAGTGAACAAAGCACATTCTGATGTCATTCTAGGAGATCATATTTGGATTGCGGCTAATGTGACTATTTCAAAAAACGTCTCTATCGCTGATGGATGTATCATCGCAGCAGGTGCCTTCGTCAATAAACCAGTCACTATACCAAACTGTATGGTAGCAGGCACACCAGCAAAAATTATTCGCCAAAACGTACGTTGGGAACGCTAAACACGACTTCAAATACAATAGTTAATTAAGAGGCACGACTCGCATCACCTCTTCTATGGTTGTCACGCCTTCACTAATACGTTTTGCCCCTGATAAACGCAATGGCTGTAGACCTTCACGATAGGCTTGTTGTTTGAGTACATCTAAGTTTGTATCGGCTGCGACCAGTTTTTTTAATTCGTTAGACAATGGCATAATCTCGTATAGGCCGACTCGTCCCTGATAACCAGTATGTCGACAATGCTCGCAGCCTTGAGCCATATAAATTTGTGCTGGGGCAGGTGCGCGCCAAGGTTGTACCAACTCCTGCCATTGAATGGCAATCTCACTGTCTGGCACAACGTCTACCGCTTTTTTGCAATGCGGGCATAGCGTACGTAACAACCGCTGTGCCATTACGCCCAATATAGTCGCTGATGTCAAAAATGGCTGAATACCCAAATCATGCAAGCGAGTGATTGAACTTGGCGCATCGTTGGTATGTAGTGTCGAGAGCACCAAATGCCCTGTTAATGAGGCTTGTACTGCCATATTGGCTGTTTCAGCATCACGAATCTCCCCCACCATAATAATATCAGGATCTTGACGCATCAAAGAGCGAATGCCGTCAGCAAAGTTTAAATCGACACCTGGATTCACTTGCATCTGGTTAAATGCAGGTTCAATCATCTCAATAGGATCTTCGATGGTACAGACATTAACTTGTTCAGTCGCTAGCTGCTTGAGAGTACTATACAAGGTCGTGGTCTTACCTGAACCTGTAGGCCCGGTGACCAAAATAATCCCATTTGGATGAGCAGTCAACTCATGCCACGTTTCAAGCTGCTTACCCGATAAACCAAGCTGAGCGAAGGAACGCACCAGCACTTCAGGATCGAATACCCGCATGACCAACTTTTCACCGAAAGCGGTTGGCATAGTCGACAAACGAAGTTCTGTCTCTAGCCCCTTTGGCGTTCGCGTCTTTAAACGACCATCTTGCGGTTTACGCTTTTCTGCAACATTTAGCCGTCCTAGAATTTTGATACGTGCGGTCACCGCGACGATGATTGCCAATGGCATCTCATACACCGTATGGAGTACACCATCAATTCGGAAGCGAACCTTACCTGTCTCACGACGTGGCTCTAAATGGATATCACTAGCTCGTTGCTCAAAGGCATATTGCAACAGCCAATCAACGACTCTGACAATATGCTGGTCATTGGCATCAGGGTTGGTATTGTCACCCAATTGTAATAATGCTTCGACATTGGTCACATCGGCAGCTGCACGTTTATGGACACTGTTTGCGCCTGCAATCGCTTGGGTGACTTGATAGAACTCTTGCCGATAGCGTTTAATCTGCTCAGGATTGATATAGACCGTACGATAGCTTTTTGATTTGATTAACTTTTCAATACTTGAGTGCCAGTCAGTATAAAAAGGCTGATCCGTTCCGATAACCACTTCGTCTACAGCGACCTCAATCGGTAAAATATGCTGCGAGCGCGCATATTCGAACGACATCAGCTGCGTGACGGCTGGCACATCAACTTTCAGTGGATCAATACGCACAAGTGGCATGTCTGCTTTGGCCGCTAGCCATTGATTGAGCCATGCTATCGTTAATTTACTCTCAGCATGACTATCAAGCGCATGATCATCCGCATGACCATTAGGCAACCCAAACTCACTAATCGTCAGAAGCGGATGCTGCGCCTTGTCACGGCGACTGGTTATCACCAGATTATAGCCGCGCTGATCAATTACTCTATCTGCTAGTAATTCATCAAGACACCAACGTAAATCAATCACGATCGAATATTTTTGAGCAGACATATTTTTCTTCTTTTATTGGTCAATAAATATTTCACAAATCAGCAGTTTATAGCTTTCACTTTCATGGCTTTGATAAAGCATAAATACAGTGCGCCAATTTCATGCTAAGGAGTCACTGCTACAACGGCCGTTATTTGCAACTGTCCCGATTCTATCAGCTGAAAGCTGACATCAACAGACTTATAGCGCATGGTAAAACGCTTATTTAACTCGGTGCGCCGATAGGCAGGACGTGGATCTTGGGCGATTAAGGCTTTGATAGTGTCTAGATCAGCCATCATTAACTGTTTTTGAGTTTTATCAATGACTGCTTTAACTGATGATTGCTTATTTTGAGCATTTTCTACCGCTGCATTTTGCGCACTTTGATTGGCGACAATTTGCAAAAACTGCTCATAAGCCAGCTCGATAATCGTCACATCCAACAAGTGCGGCGCAGTTTGCGCAAAACCACTTTTTGCATGACTCAATGCATCACTATAAGCCACATAAGGTTTGATATCGATAATGGGCGTACCATCTATCATATCAGCACCGCTGATGATAATTAATACCCGACCTTGTATCACCTCAATACGCTCAAGTTTCACCACAGACAATCCCAAAGCGGATGGTCGATACATACTACGACTGGCAAACACGCCTATTTTTTGATTACCACCAAGCCTTGGCGGTCGAACTTGTGGTCGAAAACCGCTACCTGTGATATCAAGTTGGTCGTTTTGATGTTTCTGTTCGTTTTTGTGATTCTGATTGTCTTTATATAAATAGTTGTGATGAAACTGCCAGCTGATCCAAATATGGCTAAAAGTGTCTAAGCCAATGAATGCCGCTGGCGTATCGTAAGGCGCTAGCATCTCAATTACACTAGTCAGCGCCACCAAATTCGGTTGTCTTGGCGCACCAAACTTCTGTGAGAGCGGCGCACGATGGTAGCCAATGATTGGTGCTCGATGCTGGTCATTCAACAAGGCATTATCGCCAGACATATGGTCACTCCACTGATAACAAACGGTCTTTATCGAGCCAATTGGCTCAAGCATACAAAATTACTCACTAACGATATTCCATTTTATCATGGTACATCGTGGCTGCTAGACAGATTTTTATTTTAAAGTTTGGTATTATGAGCGTGAAATTTATTGAGAATGGCTTGCATTCATACAATACCTATAGTGCTTATGAGGACAAAAACCTTATGACTAGCCTACGATTCCTTGTATAAATGTAAAAAAAATGCTTTGTAACTTGCTTCATACATTCACAATATTATTGGTTTTTGGCTAAAAAATATTTCAAAGCATGAGCATTTATAGTCATTTTAATATTTTAATAATAATTACCCGCTTATATATGGTTAGCGTCCAACAGCTATCATTGAAAATTCTAATTTCATACTCATTTACACTTAACGATAAAAATAGCGACTTATTAACGAGGACTTTATGTCAAAACTTCGCACCGAAACGGTTACAGAGGTTCATCATTGGAATGATGCCTTATTTAGCATCAAAACCACACGTGACGATGGCTTACGCTTTCGCAATGGCGAGTTTGCGATGATTGGTCTCGCTGTCGATGGCAGACCACTGCTACGCGCTTATTCGATTGCTAGCCCTAACTATGAAGACCATCTAGAGTTCTTTTCTATCAAGGTTCAAGACGGCCCTTTGACCTCACGCCTACAACATATCAAAGTCGGCGATGAGCTATTGGTCAGCAAAAAGCCCACCGGCACGCTAGTCTTAGACGATCTACTACCCGGTAAACACCTTTATATGTTGTCCACTGGTACGGGGCTTGCGCCATTTTTGGCCTTGGCACGTGACCCTGAGGTTTATGAGCGCTTTGATAAAATCATCTTGGTGCATGGCGTTCGTTATGCAGATGATTTGGCGTATCGTGACATGTTCGAAAATGAGCTACCCAACGATGAAATCTTTGGCGAATGGTTCCGCGAGAAGTTTATCTACTATCCAACGGTTACTCGCGAAGAATTTAGAAATCAAGGCCGTGTTACCGACTTAATGAAATCAGGCAAACTTTTTGAAGATATTGGTTTGCCACCGATGAATAAAGACGATGACCGTGTCATGATCTGTGGCAGCATGCCATTCAATGCGGAAGTCTCTGAGATTTTAGATGGTTTTGGTCTCACTGTGTCGCCACGCATGGGCGTGCAAGCGGACTATGCGGTTGAGCGCGCCTTTGTCGGTTAAGATTAATGTGATTAAAAGCACAATTATTATAAATAATTCTTGACGCTAAAAAATAGGCTGCTATAATACGCAGCCTATACAGAGAACACTGTAGCCCAATTCGATAAGGTTTCGCACAATAGACTTTATCACCTAACATGCCAGTGTGATGGAATTGGTAGACATGACGGATTCAAAATCCGTTGCCTATAAAGCGTGTCGGTTCGAGTCCGACCACTGGTACCATTATTTAGTACAAATTAGCCTCCTTTATCGGAGGTTTTTTTGTGCTTATTATTTATATTTGTGTTTTAATAAATTCCTAGCTTGTTTATATCGATACTTCAAATGGCATGACAGCGCTTATCTTAATCGGTACCGCATAACTCCATGGCATGCCAGCACTACAATAAAAATATCCATCATTAAATGACACAATATAAGCGGTAAAATCATTACCACACTGATCCATCATCGCTTGTTCATCGCTTTCATCACACACCGCACACCATATATTTTCATCACCCCGCGCTAGCATTGCTCGTGTCAAATCGCTCCCTTTTAATTCATGACTCATCATCAGCTCCTTAATTATCTTGAACTTTCTCATTACTATTTTTTTAGAAAGTTAATTTGCCAGTACTCAATTCATAAGTTTGGTATGAGCTATAAACAATGTCTTATCAGGTAAATACAATTCCTATAAAAGACCATTTATTACTTTCATAACTATTGATTATCGTGGTTAATATATTGTAAAACGATAGCATTAGAACTGTAACATACAACTATAATATTCATGATGGAAGGCGATAATATTCAGACAGGCGGTATGGAAAATCTGAAAAACTTAAGGTATGTACCATACAGAACATCTATTAGTAAACATATGTTAACTATATTTAATTTATTAGTATTTTAACGCCATATATATCTGACTATTAACTTTACACTATATTTAATTATTGATATATGAATTATTCGCATATTGCCATATTTTTATGGTTCTATATTCGAAAAACCCCTTTACCGTTTAATAATCGATACTGAAATAAAAGTATTGAGTGATGTAAAATATTAATAATGAAAACTCTTACAGCATCCAATCCACGTAAAATCATTCATATAGATATGGATGCGTTTTATGCCAGTGTAGAACAACGTGACTTCCCAGAGTTACGGGGCAAGCCATTAGTTGTTGGTGGAGATCCAAATGGTCGCGGTGTTGTAGCAGCAGCTAGCTATGAGGTACGTCAGTTTGGGGTGCGCTCAGCTATGTCTTGTTATGAGGCTCGCAAACGTTGTCCAGAAGTCATATTTGTCAGACCACGTTTTGAAGTATATCGAGCTGTTAGCAGCGATATTCGCAATATCATGTACAGCTTAACGCCTCATGTTGAGCCATTATCGCTAGATGAGGCTTATCTTGATGTCACTGGTCTCACGGTACATAAAGGCTCAGCGACATTGATGGCCAATTGGTTAAGAACACAAATATTGCAACATACAGGATTGACTGCTTCTGCTGGCGTGTCCTTCAACAAAATGTTGGCCAAGATTGCCTCTGACATCAATAAGCCTAACGGCACCGCTATTATCACACCAGAAGACGCTGATGCTTTTATTAGTACACTGCCTATTGAACGATTTCATGGGATAGGTAAAGCAACGGCAAGACGATTACATGCGATGGGCGTGACTAACGGTGCTGATCTACGCCGTATGTCAGCCGAAGTATTGATTAATGAGTTTGGTAAGCGAGGACAGTTTTATCATGATATCGCTCATGGTCGCGATGAACGCGCTGTCAAGTCTGAGCGCCTGCATAAGTCTGTTGGTTCGGAGACTACTTTTAGAGAAAACCTAAACGATGACACGGCGTTACGTGTACAAATCTATGAACAAAATGCGGATGCCTTCGCGCAACTGCACAAAAAAAATCTCATCGCTCATACTATAACGCTCAAGGTTAAGTATGCCGACTTTACTCAGATTACCCGTACGCACACGCTGACTACCGCTTTTAGTAGTGCTGAATCTGCTCATTACTGGTTAGACAAATTATTCTTAGATATTCCGCGCCAGCTCCCTATCCGATTAGTCGGGGTTACTTTTTCGTCATTGACACCTGCAGCCCAACTATTGCCTCAATTAAATTTATTTGAGTAAAATAAACAAAGACTAACGTAATAAACATTAGGACAGTTAAAATTCATTGCTTAGGCTATTTAAGTAGTTCAAATATGTTTTGTGCACTTTGACTACTTAGTAAAGCAACCTTTTATAGCAGTATTTCTGCTACAATTATGCCAAAATTTCTATCCATTTAAAGACTGATTATGACCAACACTCACACTGCATCTTCCGATTCTAATGCCTCGCTTAATACCAATAACAATAGTGACGTCTTAGATTATCTAAGCGTGGAAGATTACGACTATGACCTACCAGATCGTTTGATTGCGCGATATCCATTAGCGCAGCGTTCTGCTTCAAGACTTTTGTACTTGCCTGCTCACACTGACACAAATGCTACGCCTGTAGAAGACTGTTTGTTTTCTAAGTTGCCTGATTTATTAGATGCTGGAGACCTGATTGTATTTAATGATACAAAGGTGATGAAGGCACGCCTATTTGGTCAAAAAGATACTGGCGGTAAACTTGAGGTTTTGATTGAGCGATTGGTTACTGTCTCAGACTTAGATATAACGACACTGCATTTAGAAGATTCAAATAATGAATCAGTCAACCAAGGACATATTGCCCTTTGCCATGTAAAAGCCAGCAAAGCACTGAAACTTGGTCAACGTTTTCAACTGGCCGATAGTCATATGAGTGGCGCGATGATTGGTCGTCAGGACAACTTGTTTATTTTAGCCTTTGATGCGCCAATTTTGCCTGATTTAGAACTTTACGGCGAGCTACCTATCCCGCCTTACTTTGAACGTCATGCTGACGATACTGATAATACTCGTTATCAAACGGTGTTTCATGATCCCGCTAAGCTTGCAAGTGTCGCTGCACCGACAGCAAGTTTGCATTTCGATGACTTGGTGCTCAATAAGCTGGTGGAAAAAGGCATCAGTACTGCTTTTGTGACATTGCATGTTGGCGCTGGTACCTTTGCGCCAGTTAAAACAGACAATCTACTCAATCATACTATGCACAGTGAGTATGCACATCTGCCACAAGCAACTGCTGAGCTGATTAATCAGACGCATGCAAATGGCAATAAGGTTATTGCTATTGGTACCACGGTGACTCGCGTCCTTGAAACGGTGTATCAAAAAACAGCTATCAATGGGCAAGCACTTTCTAGCTGGTCAGGGGACACGGACATTTTTATTTATCCAGGGTTTAAATTCGGTGTCATTGATCGACTGTTAACAAACTTTCATTTACCCAAATCGACGTTGCTAATGTTGGTATCAGCTTTTTCTGGCAAAGCATCGATTGAACAGGCATATCAACATGCTATTGAAAACGAATATCGATTCTTTAGCTATGGCGATGCGATGTTACTTGACAAGAAAACAAGCTGAACATTAATTAAACATTTATGCATTGGACGCAACAGTTGTGAAATAAACTGGTAAACTAAACCGTACTTTGTTATAACAGCAAAGATAACTTATTTTGTAAAGGACTGCTCATGTCTTGTCATTTATCTCGTCGCTTGACTCCTGTACATCGCGCGGTATCGATGGCATTACTTTATTCTGTAGGTTTGGCCGCTATTATTCCAAGCGCGCAAGCCGCGACTATCGGTAAGACAGTCGTTAGTTCAGCTCAGCATGAACCTTTGAGCGCAAGTATCGTGGTTACCGACATACGAGCGGCTGATTTTTCAGCGAGCTTGGCCAATCCAGTTATCTATCAGCAGATGGGCTTGACGCCGACTGATTCAATGCAGGTGCGCTTTCAAGCAACTTCAGCGACTAGCGGTCAAGTATTAATCAGCACATCACAGCCTGTGTCCAAGCCTTTTGCTGATTTGGTGTTATCGATCAATGATAATGGGCAGCAAAATGTCGTACCAAAAACATTATTAATGCCGTTAAGCGATAGTCTACCGATTAATAATGCTTCCAAGAACAGTGTTAAAGGCACTCAGAAACTCAATTTACCAAATGTTTCTGCAAGCGCTGCAAAACCGTTAACCGTAAGAAAAGGTGCACCGCCGCCACTAATATCGGTATCTAACGCTGCTGCAAATAAACCAGCTCTAGCAAACATAGCATCAGTTGATTCTTTCATTTCCAGATCAGTGTCTAAGATACAAGCTCCAACAGTGACAGCTACTTCGCAGACTAGCAACTTTACTTACGCGCCTAGTCGACTTGATAATGGGCGCTTAAATAGCGACTCTAATATAAAAAATACTATCAGTAATGCAAAGAATACTGATAACGGACTTAGTTCAGCGAACCGTTTAGATAGCAGTTCCTTAAATGCAAATAACGATACTGAAACTACGAAAGCTGTCATCAATGACAGCGCTAAGGCAAGTGTTAAAAACACTCCTATCTTAGATAAAGTGTTGATCGATAAACCACTCGATACTCTAAATATTCAAGTCACACGGCAGATACAACCGAGTCGTAAAAAAACAGACGCTGACGCCTCACCCGTACCTACTCTGATTCCTAGTATCATCGCAAGCAATACTGAGAAAAATGCTACTAGCGTCGTGGCAGCTTCTATTGGCAATGCAACGTCGAAACCCCCTAATAGCACTATTAATAATGTACCTTCAAATGATAGAGCAACAGATAGCTCGACAATCAATCAATACCAAGTACAACGTAACGATAGCCTATGGATTATTGCTCAACAGATTGCGCAAGAAAATAATCTAGATACTTCCATTGTGATGAAGCAAATTCAGTCACAAAACCCTGATGCCTTTATCAATAAAGACGCAGATCAATTAAAAGCAGATGCTAAGCTTATTTTGCCTAGTTACGATGTTATACCATCACAGAAAAACTTAGAAGCGGCTATCGATACACAAAGACAATATATTCGTAGAGCAAATACAGCGGCGATGCAAAAAGCAGCTCAGAGACCTTTTAAAAAACCTTCTATAAGTACGCAAGCGGTCAAACGCCCTGAGAAAGCCACGACAACTAAAACACAGACCTTATCAAAAGCACAATTTTCTGTGCTTGCGCCTGGGCGAGATGGCAATGCAGATGGCACTCAAGCAAAAGCAGCATCAAGTACAGGGAATGGTTTGAGTACAGATATATTAGAGACACTTAAAGCATCGCGGCAGCAGGCAGCATCACAGGCTCAACGATTATCAAGTACAAGTAGCACTCTTAGTAGCTATACTAAAAAAATTCAATTACAAAACCAAAAATTGGCTGAGCTACAGGCTCGTCTCGAAAAATTACGCAATCAATAATTGCCTAACTGATTCATACATTAGATTGTGATCACAGGCGTAGGAATAACTATGGACAATATGCTATATATCATCGCCGGATTGGCGCTTATTCTGTTAGTGGCTGCTTTATTCTTGCGCAAAAATAAGGCGCAGAAATCGTCATCACCTTCGCCTATTAATGCAAGAAAAGATACGCCTACTCCATCACCAAAAGTAGACTATGATACTCCTACCCACACTAATGTCAGCAATAGCCATAAATTTGACCATATCACTATTGCTCAACGCTTTATGGATCAGCAGCGCTATGACAAGGCGATCGAAACCATTAAACGTGGTCTAAGTGAAAAACCTCATAACAGTGCATTGTCTCTTAAACTACTCAGCATATACGCGACGATAAACCAGCCAGAAGATTTCAACCATATTTATGAGTCTATAAGAGCTCATAACGATAGTCAGACTATCGCTCAAGCAGACGAGATAAGAAGTCTATCTTTTGAGGAATTAGAACCTGCCGCTGTGCAAACGCTAGCCACAGACAATACCAAAGACGATTTTGTCGCTATCGACTTCGATTTACCTATTAGTCAGAATGATAGTACTAATGCAGTAGCTCATCAGCCAATTGAAGAAAGTAATAACGATACTGCACTAAATGAGATTGCAATAAATGATTCTATCGACAGCTTAGAGTTATCAGATAAAGTCGACAATGTTAGTTCTATTACCGAAAATCCGAATGATAGCTTTGATCTGACTCTCAGCGATCTAGAGAATGATTTCGATGCGCCTAATACGACAAGTGAAACGCCTGTCACACCATTGGACAATGTAAATAACGACGTTTTAGAGAGCTCCGCTAACGATAATATTAGTAATAACAAAGATAACGATCTTAGTGACTTTGAGTTTGACTTTGATTCATTTAATGATACTTCGAATGAATCATCTATAGACACTAACCTCTCATATGATGACAATGAGAAAGCCGCACTAGAAGAAGATTTTATCTTAGATTTCGATGATTTAGCAGCCGATACAGACAAAGACAATATCGTTCCTAATGACGTATCTACGAATTCAGAACAACACTCTATTGATACTATCCAAAACGGTGAAGATGACTTTGCTTTATCTTTGGGCAGTCTAGATGCATCAGATGATATCAGTACTGTCTCCAATGACGACCTATCTACGACTGAAAACGACAGTGATTTTGACAATTTCATTCTGGAAAATACTGATTTTGGAAGTAATGCTTCTGAGAGTATGACCCTTGAAGAAGACAACTTTGCAAATATTAATCTTGAGGAACCATTACTCAATGATGATATCGAGGTTAATGATGTTAGCGATGTTGAAGAATCGAATACCGCACCTGCTGCACCATTGAGATTTGACGACAATACACTGATAGACGATGATTTTAATATTGACGATGCTGATTCTCTATTTGACACTCCGTCGACCACTACCCCAGTCTCTACAGCTGCACCAGTTGAGAGTGACACTCCTATTACGCCTCAAGAGACTGAGTCAGCAGAAGATTTCTCATCACGGTTCGCAGCAGATTTTGATTTCGTAAAGTCACTAGACAGTAATCAAGTGACGTTAGACTTGGCAGATCAATATTTGCAGCTGGGTGAATATGACAGTGCAAAGCGTCTACTCAATGAGGTGATAGCTCAAGGTAATAGTGAACAGAAACAGCAAGCACAGTTACTACTTGAACGTACTGCGTAGTTAATCGTCTAGTCTCTCATCAGCAAGTATTTCCTAATCACGGGATGCTTGCTGATTTTTTTTGCATTTAACTCTAATACTATCTATTATTGAACCCTTCAGCCATCGTTGCTCAATCCTCTAGCGCCTCTTTTCTTCCATACTTGTTTACTGTGTTGATACTATGTCATCTTCTGTTATGCTCAAAAATCTATCCGATCCTATTCAACTGATTTATGCTGGTGGTACCTTTGGTAGCTATGGCAGACCTTTAGCGCCATTATCAGCAGAAATATTTTTGCCTACTCTACAAAAACTTTTATCTGCACAAGACAGTACGAATAATTTACCGACCGTCTCATGGTTAGAAAACGCCCTGATCAAAGACAGCAGCCAACTTACTCCTAGCGACTTTATCCATTTCTATCAACTACTACTAAATGCTTATACCAAAGGTGATAGATGCTTTGTACTCATCACTGGCACGGATACGTTGAGTTACTTAGGCGCATTTTTAGCAGAAGCGTTTGCAGGTAGTGATATTTGTATTGTTCTGACCGCAAGTATGCGCCCATTATTAGACAGTGAAATATTGCACTCCTATAACATCGATGAACATAGCGATGCTTGGGGCAATCTCACCGACTCATTAAAACTAGCCGCTGCTGGTGAATCAGGCGTGAAGGTTAGTTTTGGCGGGGAAGCATGGCCTGCTCAAACGGTACAAAAAATTCACAGCCATGATCTGATGGCATTTACTGGTCATTCTCGCGCTGCTTATCCAGCCAATAGCTATATAAAAAACCTACCTGACACGCGTAGGCAACATTGGCTTGATGACCAACAAGACTTGCTATCCAGTATTCAAACACGCGCTGAAAACGCGAGTGTTCATGCGCTATATTGCCTACCTAACGACGTCTCAATGATAAACAACCAGCTACAAGCTTTATTGTCGCAGCCACCATGTGGCATCATTCTATTGGGATTTGGCGCCGGTAACATCCCTTACTCAGCTGCACTAGCAGAGACACTGACCCTTGCTCATGAGCGTGGACATATGGTGATATCAGCCAGTCAATGTCCGTTTGGTGGCGTCAGCGATAGCTATGCGGCAGGTAGTTGGCAGTACGAGCATCATGTCATTGCTGGTGGACGTTTGACCACACCTGCTATTTATGCCCGATTACTATGGTTGCTACTTCGCTATGACAGTCCTGCCAGACGCAGACAGCGTTGGTTGAATAATGTCAATCAAACCAGCACTAGCATCAAAAAGCGATAAGCGACTTTAAATTAATTCCAATTTTATAAGTTTAGAAACCCTAATGTCTGAGACTGAAATTATCGAAACTGAACCAACCTATACTTTAGCGATTGCCATTGAGTTCTTAGGAACGCATTATCATGGCTGGCAACGGCAACGAGAGGTTTTGGGTGTACAAGAAGCCTTAGAGACAGCTATCGGCAAAGTGGCTAACGAGCCTGTAGAAGTCATCGCAGCTGGGCGTACTGATGCCAGCGTCCATGCGAGTAATATGATTGCCCATTTTACAACTCATGCGTATCGCCCTACTCATAACTGGTTACGCGGTGTGAACAGCCTACTCCCTGATGATATTGCTTTACGCTGGATACAACCCATGCCAGTTGACTTTCATGCGCGTTTTGGTGCTATTGCTCGTCGCTATCGTTATATTACGCTCAACCAAGCACAGCGCCCTGCGATACTAAATCACCAAGTAACTCATATCTACGAACCGCTTGATTTGGGAGCCATGCAGCAAGCAGCAGCTGATATCGTCGGTACACATGATTTTAGCAGTTACCGTGCTGCGGCCTGTCAGTCCAATCAGCCAGTGCGCACGGTTAGCCATGCCAACCTTTTTGCTCATGGCCAATTTATCGTTTTTGATATACAAGCAGATGGGTTTTTACATCACATGGTTCGCAATTTGATGGGTACATTGTATGCCATTGGTAGACATGAGCTAGAGCCAGCAGACTTTTTGAATATTTTGCATAAAAAGGATCGAACGATTGCACCACCTACGGCTTCAGGTGATGGATTGTATTTTATCAATGCCTATTATCCTGAACGTTTCCAAAGTTTATTGCCAGATGCGCCATTAACGCCTGTCTGGTTAAATCTACCTGATTAAATCAATATCATTTGGCATACATATCACTTACATGCTGTCAAGTCAAAAGCAGGTTCGTATTGCTTTAATCCGCTAACTTACGTATAATATGGGCTTATTTTTTAATTGATTGATACAAATTATGGCAAAAGACGATATTATTGAATTTGAAGGCGAAGTCATTGATACCCTTCCTAATACTTTGTTCAAAGTTCGTTTAGAAAACGGGCACGAAATCATCGCGCATATCTCTGGTAAGATGCGTAAGCATTATATTCGTATCTTGACAGGTGATAAGGTTAAAGTTGAAATGACACCTTATGACCTATCTAAAGGCCGTATCACCTACCGTGGTAAAAACTAAATACTGACTGACCAATATGGTTATGAAAGTATTAGCATTGGTAAGATACAGCTAATAACTGAATAGCTACGTTATCGCTGATAGCTGATATGACGCTTGGGTAGTGAAACTGATAATAATAATGAAAATGCTAATCTGCTCATTATTGCCTATCAATATTTTAGTTATTTAGTATTGACTGTTTATACTTACCACAAAAAATACCGCTAGATTTTAGCGGTATTTTTTTGTCCATTTTTTATGATTTAGTACTGCCGTGTCTAACTAAACTCGACAGTTGCGCCGTTTTTTATGACTCCTAGCAAACTAAGCGCGTCCCAATTGGTCAAACGCACACAGCCTGCTGATGCCTGACGACTGATACGAGCAGGATCTGGCGATCCGTGAATGCCATAAGTTGGTTTACTAAGTCCAATCCATACCGAGCCAACTGGATTGTTAGGACCTGGTGGAATGATAGACTTGCTACCATCATTGGCCGTATAAGTGTAGTTGGGCTCGTGCACCTTTACCTTGACAGTATGAGTACCTGTTGGTGATGGTGTCGCTGTACTGCCCACTGTCGTCGGATAGCTAGCGATCAAATTATTGTTCTCATCATAAGCGTAAAGTGTTTCAGTGGCTTTATCAGCGACAACGCGATGCACAGGCTTGGTATTAGGATTACCAGGGTTGTATACCGTAATGATTTCACCGGCAGTAAAACTGGCATCAGGATTAAGCGATTTTAAGTACTTTTCACTAATATGAAACTTCTCTGCCAACGCCTCAGTAATGCTTTCGTAGTACATTCCCTCAAGCTTGGATTTGGCAACAGAATCAGCAGGTATGGTTGTGGTTTTGACATTCACGTCTGCTTCAGTAAGCTGATAACTGACTAGTACTGGTTGAGCCGTAAGCTTCTCATTCTTGGTCAGCGCTTGCCACGTCTCGTTGTTCAACGTATCGGTTACGTCTAAGCCATTTGCTTTTTGAAATGCCTGCATGGCTTTGCGAGTATTTTTGCCCCAGTAGCCATCGACAGGCCCTACTCCATTGTGATGCCAGTTTAATAGAGCCTGCAGCTTCGTTCCTATATTACGATCAATATCTGCATCTGCCGTCCAAGTGACATTGTTTATCTTTTTTGCATTGTCAGATAGGTTCTCAGTTGTGTATTTAATCGTAGGTAGTAGCTTATTCAATGAAATCGCGGCTTTACTATCTCCTGTTAACTTTTGACTTACGCCATTAGTCACTGGACTGACTTCTGCCGGAGCCTTAACGCTATTATTTGCGTTCACACTATCCGTTGTCTCTGCTGCAATGCTTTGTCCCATCAGTAGTAAGCTAGAGAGACTAAGCACTGTCAATGCTTTACTGATTCTTGTTAGTTGATACATGTAACACTCCTCATTTAATAAATTCTATTTTTATTTTCAGTTTTCAAATACTACAGTCTTTAAATTCTATATAACTTGATTTCGTTAATCTTACGTTTACTCTTATGCTTCTGCTAAAAGCAAAAGATTTTAAGTCTTTTACGAGTCATCAATATTGTCATATTACCTTGTGAGCATATAACAGCTTTGTGTTAAAAGGAGCTTTGTTGTACAGCGTCTCTGTTAATAAGGCGCTTATAAATAAGCTTTGCTAATAGATAAACGGTAAACGATAAACGATAAAAAACCCATAAGCCACTTAATAGCTTATGGGTATATAACATGCAAAATGAGCTTGCAGAAAATGCTATATAGGAATAGCCTTTAAACGCAAATTAACTTATATCAGTTTGGCCAAGACCGCCTGACCCATTTCCTTACAGCCTACCTGCTTAAGTCCAGCTTCGCTGCTATCTAAAATATCTAACGTACGTAGACCATCATCAAGCACATCACTAACTGCCTGTTCAATTGCTTGTGCCGCATCTTCCTGTTTAAAGGTATAACGCAGCATCATAGCAACAGATAAGATAGTCGCTAATGGGTTGGCTTTATCTTGTCCTGCGATGTCAGGCGCAGAACCATGACACGGCTCATACATACCCTTACCTGACTCATCTAAGCTCGCTGATGGCAACATACCGATAGAGCCTGTCAACATTGCAGCTTCATCAGATAGGATATCGCCAAACATATTTCCCGTCACCATGACATCGAACTGCTTAGGATCTTTAATCAACTGCATGCAAGCATTGTCGGCATACATATGTGATAACGCCACATCGCTATAGTCAGCTTGTTGCACTTCGATCATCGTCTGTTTCCACAGCTCGGTGACTTCTAATACATTGGCTTTATCAACTGAACATACCTTAGCTGCTGTGCCCGCTGCTTGCGCACGCGTTTTTGCCAATTCAAAGGCAACTTTACCAATACGCTGAATCTCACTTGTACTATACACCATCGTGTTATAGCCTTGTTGCTCGCCGTTTTCTAGTGTGCGAATACCACGAGGCTCACCGAAATAGATACCGCCTGTCAGTTCACGAACGATCAATAGATCTAGACCTGAGATAATTTCAGGTTTGATACTTGAGGCATTAGCCAACTGTGGATATAGCTTGGCTACGCGTAGGTTGGCAAATAAACCAAGCTCACCGCGGATTTTCAATAGACCGCGCTCAGGACGTTTACTACGCTCGATTGTATCCCATTTAGGACCACCAACTGCTCCTAGCAATACGGCATCTGCGGCGCGAGCACGAGCCAATGTCTCATCTGGCAAAGGCTCACCAGTTGCATCAATAGCCACACCGCCAATTAATCCGGACTCAAGCGTTAAGTCAAGTGAAAACTTATCATTGACAGCTTTGAGCACGTCAACGGCTTGGGTCATGATTTCAGGGCCAATACCATCACCCGCTAATGTTAAAATCGTTGCCATACTGATCCTTTTGAAATATTTTTATTGGTTGGTTATATTTTTGAGCTTTTTATACTCATATTTTATGCTGCGATTTTTTTGGCTATAGGTGCTGATGTTACTGCTTTGGCCATACCAGTCTCTACAAACTCACCTTGATGCTCAGCGTCTAGTTGCTTACAGAATCGGCGCTGTACTTGAGTACCTTGCAATAGCTCAATACATAAAGGCTCAGGTGATGCTGTGTCCAATAGACTGCCTGATTTTTCGCTGCTCTTCTTTTGATAAGCACGTAACTGATAGGTACCCGCTTCAGTAAAATCATGAATCATCGCAAAACGCTCAACATAGCCCATGTTATTCTCTGGATAAAAATTAACATGTACTTCGTGTTTGGCAGGCATGACCCGTGCATAGTAGTTAGTCAATCCTGGCATACTTGAAGGCGCTAACGACACAACTTTTATGTCATTTTTATTGACCAGTGGCGTCATATCCATGTTCATCGATGTTTTCGCCATACCTTCTTGACGTGGTAAGGATGTCATAATCTGAGGATTGATTGGCTCGTGACTGTTGGGCGCGATAATGAGTGTTTTATCTATCTGCACAATTTCGCAATGATATGTACCCACACAGGCAATATTTACTTCGCCAGTAACGGGTTGGATCTTACCTACCCATGCTTCAGCACTCTCTGCCTCATTTATTTTTTGATAGCCCGTCAATAGCTGACAGCCTGACAATAATAAGCTTGCAGCAACAATTGTACTTGTCCATAGAGCATAACGTTTTGTATTCATAATGGCGGCTACTATTCAAGAGAGATAATAAAATGTAGTGAAAAACTATCCTTCATTTTAGACAGTTCACCGCCATAACTCAACGCTGCGTTGCGACTACTCATATTTTATTAGCAATAGATTATAGAATGACCTTCTACGCTCGTACGTCGTTAAATATCCACGGTGTTTTTTGCATCATTTGTTGCTCATAATCTTTGATAGCATCACTTTGTTGCAAGGTTAAACCAATATCATCAAGTCCGTTTAACAAGCAATGTTTGCGAAAAGCATCTACTTCAAAGGCATACTCTTCACCAGTTGGTGTAATAACGACTTGACGCTCAAGATCAGCGGTCAATTCATAGCCTTCGTTCTCAAAAGTCGCCTTCATTAACGTATCGACAATCGCTTCATCCAACACAATCGGCAACATGCCATTTTTGAAACAGTTATTGTAAAAGATATCTGCAAAACTAGGCGCAATTACCGTACGGAAACCATACTCTGAAAGTGCCCAAGGTGCATGCTCACGACTAGAGCCACAGCCAAAGTTTCTACGTGCTAGTAAGATAGTAGCACCTTGATAACGTGGTTTGTTTAATACAAAATCTGGATTGATGACTCGTGTGCTGTTGTCTTGACCAGGATAGCCTTCGTCAAGATAGCGCCAATCGTCAAATAGATTTACGCCAAAACCTGTACGTTTAATAGACTTTAAAAACTGTTTTGCGATAATTTGGTCGGTATCGACGTTTGCGCGATCTAACGGGCAAACGATACCTGTTTGGGTGTTATAAGCTTGCATAAAATTTCCTATCAATTGTATTTTTGCTGGCTGATGATCTTGATAAGCATGTTAAATAGTAAATAAGTTTTTACCATCTTTGACAGCATGCTCATATATTTATCGTTAATACAAGCATGATGTCAGCTACTTATTATCAGACTTAAAACGTACGAACGTCTACAAAATGACCTGCCAACGCGGCGGCAGCTGCCATTGCTGGGCTTACCAAATGCGTACGACCACCATTACCCTGACGACCTTCAAAATTACGATTAGACGTTGAAGCGCAGTGCTCTTGCGGCTCAAGCTTGTCTGCATTCATCGCAAGACACATCGAGCAGCCCGGCTCACGCCATTCAAAACCAGCTTCAGTAAATAACGTATCCAAGCCTTCAGCCTCTGCTTGCAGTTTCACTTGTCCAGAGCCTGCAACAACGATCGCTTCTTTTACGTTATCAGCAACTTTGCGACCTTTGATTACCGCTGCCGCATCACGTAAATCTTCGATACGTGAATTGGTACATGAACCAATAAATATACGATCAAGTTGGATATCCGTAATTTTCTGACCAGCTTCTAGCCCCATATAAGTATAAGCGCGTAACCAGCCTTCTTCTTGAGCTTCATCAATAGCTTGATCTGGTGTCGGTACAGATTGCGTGATATCTACCACCATCTCAGGCGATGTACCCCAAGATACTTGCGGTGCAATCTGACTACCGTCGATTTCCACTACAGTATCAAATACCGCGTCATCGTCTGAATATAGTGTACGCCAGTAGGCTTCCGCTTGTTCCCATTGTGCTTCGCTTGGCGCATATGGACGACCTTTGACATAATCAATTGTCGTGTCATCGACCGCAACCATACCAACACGTGCACCTGCTTCAATCGCCATGTTACAGACGGTCATACGGCCTTCCATACTCATGTCTTCGAACACTTGACCTGCAAATTCAATCGCGTGTCCTGTTCCACCTGCTGTACCAATCTTCGCAATAATAGCTAATACCACATCTTTTGAAGTGACGCCAGCACCAAGTTGACCAGTGACACGGATTTGCATATTTTTTGATTTCTTTTGAATCAAACACTGTGTGGCCAATACATGCTCAACTTCAGAGGTTCCGATACCATGAGCCAAGCAACCAAGTGCTCCGTGAGTCGCTGTATGCGAGTCACCGCAAACAACCGTCATACCTGGCAAGACCAAACCTTGCTCAGGACCGACCACGTGCAAAATTCCTTGACGGGCATCATTGATAGTAAATTCAGCAATATCAAACTTGGTGCAATTATCGTCCAAAGTGACAACCTGCAAGCGTGATACCTTGTCTTTAATCCCAGGCACCCCTTCTAAGCGCTCTTTAGTGACGGTCGGCACATTATGATCTGGACTGGCAATGTTAGCCGATAAACGCCATGGCGCTCTATTTGCCAATTCCAACCCTTCAAATGCTTGTGGACTCGTCACTTCGTGCAACAGGTGGCGGTCGATATAAATCAGGCTCGAACCATCGTCGCGCTTAGTGACTTCGTGAGCGTTCCAAAGTTTGTCATATAACGTTTGACCAGCCATGTTGCTATCCTTTATAGGTTACTAATTACTTAATTTTTACTTACTTGCACATTGCCAAGCAAAGATTCTATGTAAATGCTATGTCTATCTATAATGTTTGATAATTACTGTCATATCTAAGATTTAAATACTATTTCTTTATGAGACCCAACATATGACTAAAATTAACGCTTAAAATACGTTTTAAGTGGCAAATAGCCAGTTTTTTAGGATAAATATGTCACAATACGCCTCGATGTCTTGTGATTATAGCAGGCAAATCCTATAATAATAATTGATGATTTTTAACCAGACGCAAACTTTTTTTTCTAATACGTTGTGATTGGGTCAGCCAACTTTTATTTATAGCTCCTAGAGTAGCTAAGGACATTCGTTTGAACACCACAAACTTGACGACATTCGTTACCGTTATGCACACTGGCAGTATCTCAGGTGCCGCAGAAAAGCTGTTTATCACTCAGCCTGCTGTCAGTAAACGTATCAAAAACTTAGAAGACGAGTTTAACATTACCTTGTTTGATACGGTAGGACGTGGGATTGTACCTACTCAAGCGGCTAGTGAAATGCTACCTCATGCTAAACGTTGGCTAGAAGACTATGAGAACTTTAAAATCAACTTGCAGCATTCTCAGCATATCGTCTCTGGCAAATTAGTCATTGGTACTAGCCATCATATTGGCCTACATCATTTAGCACCTGTCCTGAAACACTTCATTCAAGCTTATCCAGCTGTTCAGTTAGAAGTACACTTTGTAGATTCTGAAAAAGCTCATAAAGCAGTACTAGATGGTGATTTGTCTTTAGCCTTTGTTACGCTTCCACCTGTCTACGATAAGCGGCTAACCTATCACACGCTCTGGTCAGACCCTCTTTATTTTATGACGGGTACGCTATCACCTTTGGCTACCAAATCAAATGTCACTTTAGAGCAGTTAGCGCGCTACCCTGCCATTTTGCCTTCTGCCAATACCTTTACCAGTCAAATTACCTTGGCTGAGTTTGCCAAGCACAATCTGAAGCCTTATGCCACGATGAGCACCAACCCTCTTGAGTCTATCCGTATGCTGGTATCTGTTGGTCTTGGTTGGTCAGTACTACCACAAACGATGGTCAGTCAAGACTTGGAACGTATCGATATGGCTGACAATATTGAATTACAACGCTATTTAGGTGTGGTTATCAATCCAAAATTAACTCAATCTAGCAGCGTGACCGCCCTACTAGACTTACTTGCGCCTATTGAATAAAAAGAGCTCGCTATAACAGTCTAACCATTAAGCTATTCGCATTTGTGACTCTCATGCGTTATAATACGCTTGACGTTGTTTTTATAACAAAAATTTACCACAAGGACACTGATAGTCATATATTGAATACTTCTAGTAAGATATGATGGTTAACAGTAGGTTTAATGGTTTTGATTGATTGTATAGGTTGCTAATACTCATATACAAATAGCAGATGCGAGCAATAACAATAGATAAGTGGAATGCGAAATTCCCATTGTTCTCTATCTCTATATGAGTGCTAGCCATAGAACGACATCAATCATATATAACTACAGAAGATACTGAAAAAAGCCATTATGTCTTAATTAATGGCTTTTTTTGTCTTTAAATATTGTTTTGGACATCGCCTTGTAGGACAGAACTTTTATAGTTAAAAAATAATTACAGCCAACCATGTTGGTTAAGGACAATTTATATGAACGGAGTTTCTAGTGGCGTGCTGATATCACTCGGCGCCTATTTCTTAGTGATGATTGGGATTGGTGTTTACGCTTATTTTAAGCAAGCCAATGATACTGAAGGCTATATGTTAGGGGGTCGTAACTTAGGCCCAGCAGTAACCGCACTTTCTGCAGGTGCATCAGATATGTCAGGTTGGTTACTACTTGGCTTACCTGGTTATATGTTTGCCGATGGTGTGGTCAGTATTTGGATCGCGCTTGGTTTGACATTAGGTGCATTATTAAACTATCTCATCGTAGCACCTCGCCTTCGTGTTTATACTGAAGTGGCTGACAACGCTATCACCCTACCCGATTATTTTGCCAACCGCTTTGAAGACAAGTCGCACATGCTACGCGTCATCTCAGCAGTGGTCATCATTCTATTCTTTACCGTCTATACCGCTGCAAGTCTTGTAGGTGGTGGTAAACTCTTCGAAAGCTCACTTAACCTATCGTATAGTACTGGCCTATGGGTTACTGCTGGTGTGGTTGTGGCTTATACGCTATTCGGTGGTTTCTTAGCAGTATCTATGACCGATTTCGTACAGGGCGTCATCATGCTGTTTGCCATGGTAATCGTACCTGTCGTTGCCTTTACTGATCTTGGTGGTATTTCAGCCACTACAGAAGCGGTTAGAAACATCGACCCTACCCTTTTAGACGTTACTAGCGGTATGAGTGTTATCGGTATTATTTCGTTAATGGCATGGGGCTTAGGTTACTTTGGCCAACCGCATATTATCGTACGTTTTATGGCGATTCGTTCAGTGAGAGATGTACCGACTGCACGTAATATCGGTATGAGCTGGATGGTTGTGAGTCTTATTGGTTCACTAATGACTGGTTTTGCTGGTCGTGCCTACGTACAAAAAACTGCGATGACGCTGGATGATCCTGAGACTATCTTCTTAGTATTCACTTAGTTCTTGTTCCATCCATTGGTTTCAGGCTTCCTATTGGCAGCTATTTTAGCAGCAATTATGAGTACTATCTCATCACAGCTATTGGTTGTATCAAGCTCTTTAACCAAAGATGTATACAAACTATTCTTTGATAAAGATGCACCAGAAGCTCGCCAGGTATTGGTTGGTCGTGTTTCTGTCGTAGTGGTTGCTCTAGTATCTATCATGCTTGCTTCTAATCCAGATAGCTCAGTATTGAACCTAGTTTCTAATGCATGGGCAGGATTTGGTGCAGCGTTTGGTCCATTGGTTATCTTCAGCCTGACATGGCGTGGTATGAACCGTAATGGTGCTGTTGCCGGTATGGTTGTTGGTGCTTTGACTGTTATCCTATGGATTTATGGTCCTTTCCAAGTAGATGGTATGGCATTGAATAGCTGGTTATATGCTATCGTCCCAGGCTTTATCTTAAGTACTATCGCTATCTTTGCTGTTAGTATCATGACTGGTGGCCCAAGACCTTCAGTTTCTGCTAAGTACAAAGAGATGGAGCTAAACTTAAATAAATAAGTTTACGTAATATCTTAAGTTTATTGCTATAAAAAAACCTCGTCACTATTGGCGAGGTTTTTTTCATGAGTGACGACTTAGTATATTTAACCTACTACAGTATTAAACAAAGAGAACTTATGATCAATGAGACAGTAGTATGGATAGCTCTGTGATGGATATACTAAGCCAGATTGTCCTAGCCTATTTGGCATTCCAACTGCTGCTCACTTTTACGAAGTAAGCCTTTATCAACAATACTTCTTTTCTTAATATCACATTTGATTATCTATTTAGATCTTTTCCTTGTGTACCTCAAGTATGCTACGTTATTAACAACTCATTCGGTAAGGTACGAGTGCGTATAGGTTCTTAAATGCAAGGGTATTTGCTGTATATGGACACTAAGCTAAACTAGGCAAATAAAATGTAGTCGTGCTATATGAATTAGTACTATAAAGATTATATTTGCTGTTCTATCTATATTTGAGAACTTACAGTCAAATAGGTAATAGAAAGCCCATAAAAAAGCGACCTATGATAGGTCGCTCTTTGTTAGGTTGCTATTATAAAGTCAAATTATCTCGCTTGATAAGATAGCTTCACACCAGCGATAAAGCCGTCATTATCTTGGAAATCACCAACGATCTTTCCACTAGGTAGACGACCTTTTGCATCACCGAACCATAAGTATTTACCACCAGCAGACACTGCCCAGTTTTCCGTCACGTTGTATTTGGCACCAAGACCGACGCTGTAATAGCCATCGACAGGACCTAACGACGTTGTTGGATCACCGGCACCACTATCCCAACCCACAGTACCACTTATAGCAAGTGCAGGCGCGACACGCTTGGCAAGACCAAGCTCCACTTGCCATTGGTCATCTTCGTATTCAACCAAGTCCAAACCATCAGGGCCGTAATTACGTTTACTAACGTCATTATATAATGGTGGTGTGATGGCAAAATCGCTCCATGGTACCCAACGGACTTTTGCCGTTGCTAAAGTAGTCGGATTGATACCTGTTTGGAAATCAAAGTTGACTGATTTAGGGGTTGTAATCTCATAATTACTGTTCCGGTTAGCAGCCGCAGCCCCTATAGCCGCTGCCTGTGCTGGAGTCGCTCCTTGCTGCAAAGCAGCTCCTTGAGCCAAAATACCTGCTATAGGATAATTCTCAGAGATATCTATATCATGGTCAATCTCAGAACGATAAGTCAACGCTGCTTTTAGAGCAATTTCAGGCTTGCTATAGGCAATACCTGCTATATAACCGTAATCCATATCAGGATTGCTGTTTGAGGTATAACCACTAGCAGGCCCATAAGCTAAGCCACGCAGCTTGGTTTCAGATTGGATACGCTGAGCAACTGGACCACCATAAATTTGGAAGTTTTTATTCGCGCCGAACTTCATACCAAGGATACCCGTTAGGCTTTGGCTACGAACTTCTACATTGGTATTTTCACCTGCAGTACTTGCTTCGGCTAGTGCTATGGCACCTGCAGTCTGTGGGTCTACACCATCACCTACCAAAGCCCCTCCTGAAGCATTCCTGTCTTCACTTGCCACAAAATTGCTTTGAGTATACTCAGCAGCAGCACCAAATGGCTCATCGTATAAGATACCAACACTGAAAGTATCGTTAATATCTGCTTTTACGCCATAACGGAAGAAGTCATAAGATTCAGCAATGTCGCCCGTTTTATTGCCGCGCTCATAGTCATTTTGGCCAGGGTTGACATTCGCACTATCGTAGCCGCTTACATCAGCGTCAATATAAGTATAGACCGCTTCAGCGTAAGTGCCATCTTGAAAAAAGGCAGTGACATCTTGACCTGAGCGATCCAGACCAGCAGCGTTGGTTACGCTAGCAACAGAGAGAGTAGCAATAGCTACTGCGAGGGTTTTCAAATGAAAGGTAGTGCGCATTGTGTATCTCCAACGGTCCTTGTTGTATTAATACTTTAATAACCATTATGTAGCATTGCTATGCTCGATATTGATATTACTAAAGTCTTGTCCTAAGTTGAATACTAATGTCTTTTTGACACTAAAACAACATTTAAAGTGCTTTATTTCTCAATTATGACTGAACAGTACATATAAGATATAAATAAAATGCTGTGGTTTACTTTTTGTCTTTAATGTGATTTTTAAAAATACATAATAAAAAAGCGACCCTTAAAGGATCGCTTTTTTATCAATAACATTTAGGAGTTTTACTATATAACTAAGCTATGAATTACTGAGCTTGGTAAGAAACCTTTACACCAAGTACAAATCCATCGTTGCTTTCGAAGTCGCTCACAATAGCTTTCGTTGGAATCTGACCTTCTGCATCACCAAACCATAGATACTTACCACCGGCAGATACGGCCCAGTTCTCAGTAACGTTGTATTTAGCGCCTAAGCCTGCACTATAGTAGCCTTCGATAGGACCCAATGAAGTTACAGGGTTGCCAGCACCACTATCCCAACCGACAGTACCACTTACTGCCAATGCTGGCGCTAAGCGTTTGGCCAGACCTAACTCTACTTGCCATTGGTCATCGTCATAGCTGACTAAAGATAAACCTTTATCATCATTAGTTGCTTGCTTGCTTACTTCATTATAAAGTGGTGGAACGATTGCAAAATCACTCCATGGTACCCAGCGTACTTTGGCAGTTGCTAAGGTTGTAGGGTTAATACCAGTTTGGAAATCGAAGTTAACTGATTTAGGTGTAGTAATATCTAGCGTATTACCTTGATTCGCTTCACCACCTAAAGCTGCTACTACTGGATATATCTCATCGATATTCGAGCTGTGGTCAATTTCAGAACGATAGGTCAAAGCCGCCTTTAGAGCAATTTCAGGTTTACTATAAGATATACCAGCGATATAGCCATAGTCGGTATCAGGACTAATATGAGCGGTATAGCCTGTAGCAGCACTATAGGCACTACCACGAAGACTTACATCAGCTTTGATACGCTGAACAACAGGACCACCGTACACTTGGAATTCTTTGTTTTGACCAAACTTAGCACCTAGGATACCTGTGATGCTTTCGCTACGGACTTCAACATTTGTGCCTTCATCATTCGCAAGGCGACCATCCGCAAAGCCTTCTAATTGCTCAAGTTGATTTAACTGTGCTTGACCTTCTGCTAGCTGCGTTTCGCCAGCGGCGATACCTGCTAAACCAGCATTAATCTGTGGACGCAGTGCAGGCTCAAGTGCTGGGTTTTGATTAACAGCTGCTTGGGCTTGTCTTACTTGCTCTCTAACTGCATTTAAACGAGTTTCAGCAGCAGTTAACTGGTTTTGAGTACCTTCAACTAAACCTTTCAACTCTTCTACATTATTAACGCCTAATCCACCTAGACGCGATGCAATAATATTATTAACAGCATCAGTTGGTGCGCCTACAAAGTTATTATTTCCAGTGTAATCGGCTGCTGCACCAAAAGGCTCATCATATAAGATACCAACACTGAATGTATCGTTGATATCTGTTTTTACGCCATAACGGAAAAAATCATAAGACTCTGCGATGTCATCGATCTTATTACCTGAGGTATCTTTACCAGTAACATCAGCATCGATATAAGTGTAGACAGCTTCTGCATACGTGCCGTCTTGTAGGAATGCGGTGATATCTTGGCCTGAGCGATCAAGGCCAGCAGCACTAGCGACGCTAGCAACAGAAAGAGTAGCAACAGCTACTGCAAGAGTTTTTAAATGAAAGGTGTGGCGCATTTTATATCTCCAAACATCCGCATTGTTTTACTGTTTTACCAAGTATTAATTAATAGGTAATCAGCATCCGAGGTGGGAGATAGTAAAGACTTTTTAACACTAAAACAACTACAAAAACACATTATTTCTATGTTATGACCACATAGTCATCAGACAGTATCTATATATAAAAATACGTATATACTTCCCGCTATTAGATGCTTTCTTTCCAAATTCTACTCATTAATAATGTGGCGGTCTGTCTGCCATTACATCAAATGTTGCAATACCGCTTTCCGTATCTTGACCTTCAATCTGTTTATAAATCAGCTGTAATTGACGTTGCAGCGTATGAATATCTCTGTCTTGTCGCGTGATTACGTCATCCAGTCGTTCGACGGTCACTTCAAGATGCGCGAGGCTCATTTGCAAATCGATTACTTGGGCTTGCAAATCATTTTGAATATCAGAAGTATCATCTGTAATTCTAGGTTGGTTCATATTTTTCTCTAAATTATATTAAGTATTAAATTGAAAGGATGGATTGTTGAGAGGTACTGTAGATTAGAGATAAACCTACAAACATAGTCATGGAATAGGAGCAGTTAGTAAAAGCAATAAATAGTACTGATAAAACTATTTACTCGCACTACAGTAACGTGGTGGCATGTTATACTGCAGGCAATTTTGCAACAACCCCTACCTCACTATTATATAAGCTTAAGATACTCTATGGCACTGATTCATTTAAAAGACATTCACTTAGCCTTTGGCATCGCGCCTGTTCTTGATGGTATTGATTTTTCTATCAATACAGGCGAGCGTGTGTGCTTGATTGGCCGCAACGGCGAAGGTAAATCCACTTTGTTTAAACTGATCAATGGCTCATTGCAGCCTGACAGTGGCGAGATTATTACCAACAGTAGCATGCGTGTAGCGATGCTAGAACAAGACGTTCCCGAGACCAGTGGTCGCATATTAGACATCGTTATGGGCGGTAGTCGTCGCACGGCTGATTTGCTCATTAACTATAATAAGCAGGTCGATATGTGTGCGAATGGCGATATGGATGCCTGTGAGCACATGGCGACCCTACAACATGATATCGATGCGGTACATGGCTGGGACTTAGAACGCGATGCCATGCGTCTGATTACGACCATGGGCCTTAATCCAGAAGACGACTTATCATCCCTATCTGGTGGTCGTAAACGCCGCGTGTTACTCGCTCGTGCGCTAGTCACTAAGCCTGATGTGCTACTCCTAGATGAGCCAACCAACCATTTGGATGTTGAAAGTATCGAATGGTTAGAGCGCTTTTTGCTCGATTGGCAAGGCCTGACGTTGTTGTTCGTGACTCATGATAGAGCATTCGTCAATAAACTATCGACTCGCATTATTGAGCTTGACCGTGGCCAATTGACCAGCTATGACGTGACGCAAGGCGAAGGTGGTTACGCGCGCTATCAAGAGCTAAAAGAGCTACAGTTACAGGCTGAAGAAAAGAACAATGCCAACTTTGATAAAAAACTGGCACAAGAAGAAGTTTGGATTCGCCAAGGTATCAAAGCACGTCGCACTCGTAATGAGGGCCGTGTACGTGAACTAAAAGCCTTACGTGAAGAGCGTAGCGATCGCCGTGAGCAAGTGGGCAATGTAAACATCACCATGGGTCAAGGCGAGAAAAGCGGTAAGCTTGTCTGTAAAGTCAAAAACTTACATCTTGAATATGACGGCAACGTACTAGTAGATGATTTTACGACCACTATTATGCGTGGAGATAAGATTGGTATTGTCGGCCCTAACGGTGCGGGTAAAACTACGCTTATTAAAGCCCTACTCGATATGTCTGATGACGAAGTTACCAAGTCTGGTAGCGTCGAATTAGGTACTAATCTGAAAATCGCATTTTTCGATCAGCTGCGTGATCAATTGGACCTTGAAGCGAGCGTTGCACAAAACGTTTCGGAAGGCTCTGACTTTGTCGAAGTTGGCGGTCGTAAGACGCATATCATGAGCTACTTGCAAGATTTCTTATTTGCTCCAGAGCGCGCACGTACACCTGTCAAAGCCTTGTCTGGTGGTGAGCGTAACCGAGTACTACTGGCTAAACAGTTATTAAAACCTGCCAATATCTTAGTACTCGATGAGCCAACCAACGATTTGGATATGGCAACACTTGAGCTATTAGAAGAGTCAGTCGCCAGCTTTGGTGGTACGATTTTGCTGATCAGTCATGATCGTTCATTCATGGACAACGTCGTTACCTCTACGTGGGTGTTTGGCGAAGATGAAGATGGCAAAGGAGTGGTCAGTGAGTATGTAGGTGGTTATCAAGAGTACCTCGTACAAAAGAACCGCGAAGAAGCATCTCGTGCTGCAAAAGCACCTGCCAACAATGCAGCAAGCAATAAAGCGACAAACAAGTCTGGCACAGCAGCGAAACCAAATAAGGCAGCCAAAAAGCTAAATTATAATGATCAACGCGAACTGGATAACTTGCCAAAAGAAATCGCTGCACTCGAAGCCGAACAAGCTCAATTGCAAGAAAAGCTGGCCGATGGCTCTTGGTTCAATACCGACTTTGATGCGGCGACAGCTGCTAGTGAGCGTCTCTTAACCATTGAAGATGAGATGATGCACAAGCTTGAACGCTGGAGCGAGCTTGAAGGCTAGTATTGGCAACTCTCTAGCTGAGTTTATTGGAATATCGCATGTGTATTTTGCATTGCTTATTTCGATAAACAAGTTTCTGATAGTCTGACAAAACATTATTAATCATTGTGAAGGCATCACCACTTTATTATATAGAGTGGTGATATTTGTTTTACAGCAACTTACAAAGTAGTTAGATGGTGAAAGTTAGTGAACATTACCTTAATTTCAAGTATCATTCGCTATTGCTGAAAATCCTTATTATTTATAAGGTCATCACATCATAATCCTTGTTAAAGCAAAGTTAGCGTTAAGCGTTGATAATCCAACTGTTTTGGTTTGATTATCATATTCAACCTTCTAATATGTCCTATTGAGGTTGCTTTATTTTTAACGCAATAATTTATTTTATCACCGAAATAGCTTAGAATAGCAACAATTAGCAAAATTAGGCACAGCTAAAGTGGCTTGATATTGTATATTTTCTAAGCCACAAACCCAGTGTGGGATAATCCCATTTCATTCACCTGGAGGAAGTATTAATGAGCCAAGCCGAAGGCGTTAATGTACAACGCCGTAGAGTTCTTATTGCCTCAACTGCCGCGATTGGTGCAGCTGGGGTAGCTGCCGTGGCGACACCTTTTGTCCGTTCTTGGTACCCAAGCGCTAAAGCTGAGGCTGCAGGGGCTGCAGTGACCCAAGATATTGGTTCTATCGAAGATGGACAAATGATCGTCGTCAAATACCGTGGTAAACCTATTTATGTGGTTAAGCGCACCGAAGACATGGTTGCAGGACTAGAGTCAGTCAAACCTCTATTATCTGATCCTGAGTCTGATGCGTCTCTACAACCTGAATATTGCAAAAATCCTACTCGCTCTTTAGATCCAACCGTATTGGTGGTCGAAGGCGTTTGCACACATTTGGGCTGTGCACCAAACTACCGTCCTGATGTGGGCGCGGTGGATTTAGGTGGTAATGATTGGTACGGCGGATTTTTCTGTCCGTGTCACGGGTCAAAATATGACTTAGCAGGTCGCGTATATAGCGGCGTTCCTGCACCACTTAATTTACCCGTTCCAGAATATGGTATGGATGGTACCATCTTGACGGTTGGGGAGGCTTGATATGAGTATGGGTAAAAAGTTAATGCATTGGGTGGACGCGCGTTTTCCAGCGACCGAAACCTATGAATACCATATGTCAAAGTACTACGCACCAAAGAACTTTAACTTTTGGTACTTCTTTGGCGTGCTATCAATGATCGTACTGGTCAACCAATTGGTGACTGGTATATGGCTTACGATGATGTACAACCCAAGTGCCGAAGGGGCATTTGCGTCTGTTGAATACATCATGCGTGACGTAAAAGGTGGTTGGCTCATTCGCTATATGCACTCAACCGGCGCATCTGCGTTTTTCGTCGTTGTATACCTGCATATGTTTAGAGCCTTGCTATATGGTTCATACCAAAAACCTCGTGAGCTTATCTGGCTCATCGGTATGGGTATCTACCTAGCACTTATGGCAGAAGGTTTCTTCGGTTACCTACTACCTTGGGGCAACATGTCATTCTGGGGTGCTCAGGTTATCTTGAACTTACCTGCAGCTCTACCTGTTATTGGTGATGGCCTTGCTGAATGGGTACGTGGTGACTATATCATCTCTGGTATTACTCTAAACCGTTTCTTTGCGCTACACGTTGTTGCTATTCCATTAGTACTGGTAGGCTTAGTATTCATGCATATTGTAGCATTGCATCATGTGGGCTCGAACAACCCTGATGGCATCGATATTAAGAAGCTAAAAGATAAAAATGGTGTGCCATTAGACGGTATCGAATTCCATCCGTACTACACTGTGCATGACATGGTTGGTATCGTAGTGTTCTTTATCTGTTTCTTTGCAGTGGTATTCTTCTTCCCAGAAGGCGGCGGTTTCTTCCTTGAACCACCAAACTTTGAGACAGCGAACTCACTGAAAACACCAGCACATATTGCACCAGTATGGTACTACACGCCGTTCTACGCTATTTTACGTGCGGTTCCTGACAAGCTTGGTGGCGTGATTGCGATGGGTGGTGCGATTGCCGTACTGTTCTTGATCCCATGGCTTGATAGGTCTCCTGTGCGCTCTATACGTTACAAAGGTATATTATCTAAGATTGCGCTGACCGTCTTTGCTATTAGCTTTGTTGTATTGGGCTACTTGGGTGCGACGCCTGCTACACCAACGGCAACCATCATGGCTCGTGTATTCACGATTCTATATTTCTTGTTCTTCTTACTGATGCCTTTCTACACTGCGATTGAGAAGTGTAAACAGCCACCAGAACGCGTTACCGGAGGTCACTAATGAACACGCTAATTAAATCCCTAGCTGGTCTAGGCTTAGGCGCGGCATTAACCTTGACTGCTGGTACGGCAATGGCTTCAGGCAGTGGCTGCGGTACATTCACCAATGCAGATGGCGTTGATGAACACCTGGCTTGTAGTACAGCTCCTATTGATTTTACCAATAAGGGCTCACTACAAAACGGCGCGAAGATCTTTATGAACTACTGTGCTGGGTGTCACTCAGCCAAGTACGTTCGTCATTCGCGCATTGCTAAAGATTTAGAGATACCGCCTGAGTTGGTTGAAAAGTATTTGATGGTTACTACCGATCAAATCGGTGACCACATTACTGCTGAGATAGATCCTGAGATTCAAGCATCTTGGTTTGGCGCAGCGCCGCCTGATCTATCACTTGAGACACGTCTACGTGGCGACGACTGGGTATATACTTACCTACTATCGTTCTATGAAGATCCAAGCCGTCCTTGGGGTGCAAACAACTTAGTACTGGCCAATGCAGCGATGCCTCACGTATTGCATAATATGCAAGAAGAGTTGAGCCAAGAAGAGTTTGAATCTGAAGTTGGTGACTTGGTTAACTTTATGGCGTGGATGGGTGAACCTGCTCGTCACGACCGTCAAGTAATTGGTTTCTTCGTCATTCTATTCTTATTAGTACTGCTCATACCAGTTTACTTATTAAATAAAGAGTTCTGGAAAGATGTTAAATAAGTCATAGTCAGCAGATAGTTCTTCGAATTAAAAAAGGCACTACTTCGGTAGTGCTTTTTTCTGCCTTGATATAGAGCATAAATACTAGATAAGCCGGAAAATAAGTCGCTCAGCGCTAATGTTTACGCACACTACCTTGATAAACGTTGCGAGTTTGTTTACGATGACAACCTTCACTATTAACATTAGGCTTTCATGATTGATGCGAATGACATTCCAAGTAGTCAGCTAATTTTGTATGCTGATGACGGCTACGACAGTCATGTGGTACGCCTATTACTTGAAGAAAAAAAGCTCGCTTACTATTTGTCTCGCTTACATTCTGAGCGCCCTGAAGATTTGACTGAGCTAAACCCCTATCATACCTTGCCTGTATTGCAGCAGCGTGAGATTGCGCTTTATGAGATTAACGTCATTTTTGAGTACCTTGAAGAGCGTTATCACACAAACAAACTGCTCCCTGAGACACCGCAAGAGCGTGCACAGTTTCGCCAACTGGCTTGGCGCATTCAACGTGATTGGTTAGTACTTGGCAAGCGTCTGCTGACGCATCCAGATAGCTTTAATAAAGCACAGGCTGCCGTTGCCAAAAAACAGCTTAGTGATTCGTTGATTACTCTGTCACCGCTGTTCGCTCATAAGCCTTATTTTATGGCTGATGAGTTTGGTTGGTGTGACGTGTTATTAGCACCACTATTATGGCGATTAGATGAGATGGGGATTGAGCTGCCACGTGCCATTAGCCGTCCATTGTTCGAATACCAAACGAGAGTGTTTGAGCGTAGTAGCTTCCAAAAAAGCGTGCGTTGATTAGACAAGTATCGAAAGCTGTCCTAAAATAAAGTATAAATAAGATAGACGTTAATTAGCATTTGTCATGTGATAAATTGCTAAACGAGATATTTTTCAATTATTAAAAATTATTAGTATAGGAAATCATTAGATGAGCGAAACCACCTCTATTACACCTACCCGTCCTTATATGGTACGCGCACTATATCAATGGATAGAAGACAACGCTCTGACACCATACTTGATGGTCGATGCCACGGCTGACAATGTGCAAATACCAACCGAACATGTGCAAGACGGTCGTATCGTATTAAATATTGCCAGCCGTGCTACTGGTAACATGAGTATGGAAAACGACTATATTCATTTTAGCGCACGCTTCGGTGGTGTATCACAAGAAATCTGGGTACCGCTTACTGCGGTGATGGGTATCTATGCAAAAGAGAACTCACAGGGTATGTTCTTTGATCCTAACGAGTATGACAACTATCAGCCAGAAGACGACTCAGCACCAATGTCTAACAACAGTCCTGCTAAAGCGCCTAAACCAAAGCGCGATAATAAAGCGGGTTTAAAGGTCTTAAAGTAGAAAATCTTGAAATAAATAGAACCTTAGAACAGTTCTATTTAACCCAATAAAAAAGCTAGCCATATTTAATATGACTAGCTTTTTTATTAACTATTTAAAGGCTTATTAACTTTCTATAACTGATAAGCTTTTAAACGGACGCCTACTGATTAGGTTCTTGGCAGTGTCACGCCACGTTGACCTTGGTATTTACCACCGCGGTCTTTGTAGCTGGTCTCACAAACATCATCAGCATCACTTTGGAAGAACAGCATTTGCGCAACGCCTTCACCAGCATAGATACGGGCTGGTAAATTAGTCGTATTACTAAACTCTAAAGTGACGTGCCCTTCCCACTCAGGCTCAAGCGGCGTTACGTTGACAATAATACCGCAGCGCGCGTAAGTTGACTTACCTAGGCAAATAGTCAATACATCACGTGGAATACGGAAGTACTCCATAGTACGTGCTAAAGCAAACGAGTTAGGTGGAATGATACACTCGTCACCAACGATATCGATAAAGCTTTTATCATCGAAGTTCTTAGGATCAACGACCACTGAATGTACATTGGTAAAAACTTTAAATTCAGGAGCACAGCGCACATCATAACCGTAGCTTGAGGTGCCGTAGCTAACCAAACGCTCGCCTGCATCATTAAAACGTACTTGACCCGGCTCGTATGGCTCAATCATGCCGTGCTCTTCGGCCATTTTACGAATCCAGCGGTCAGACTTAATAGACATTGTTGTTCCTTAGCAAATATTTAATAGCGACGATTATACGGAAGTGATGGCAAAATTTATAGCGTGATGGCTGTTTTATCCTACTTGCTTTTTTATCCCACATTGACTTCAGGATATTCAAACCACCATCACCTTATATCATTTTTATTCTTTACAGCTATTGTTATCAATACTCGCTAAAAAATCCGCTTGTCATCAATAGGTTTGGCAAATTTGTTAATATTGGCTTCGATATTTTTTGCAATGCTCACATAGTAGCTCGCAAACTCATCATCAGCCAAGACACTCGGTATGCCTTTATCTACTTGCGCACGAATACCACTCGCAAGTGGCAACTGACCCAGTAGTGGCACCTGATACTGCTCAGCGATAAACTCACCGCCGCCAGACCCAAAGATCGCTTCGGTATGGTTACAGTTGCTACAGGTATGTAGCGCCATGTTTTCAACCACACCCAGCACAGGAATGTTGGTTTTGTTAAACATCTCAACGCCTTTTTGTGCATCAAGCAGGGCAACATGCTGCGGTGTCGTGATAATGACAGCACCTGTGACTGGAATACGCTGCGCCAATGTCAACTGTATATCACCCGTACCAGGCGGCATATCAATTACTAAATAGTCTAGCTGCGGCCAGTTGGTTTGATTATATAGCTGCATCAATGCACCCGTGGCTTTTGGTCCACGCCATGCAACCGGCGTATTATCTCCATCGAGCAAACTACCGATAGAGAGCATTGCCATACCGTGCGCATCGACCGGTACGAATTGCTCGTTTTCTAACTGCGGTTTTACGTCAGCAACGCCTAACATGGTTGGCATACTAGGGCCGTAAATGTCAGCATCAAGCACACCAACACGATTACCAAGCTTTTGCAATGCCAACGCGATATTGACTGTCGTTGTCGATTTACCAACACCGCCTTTGCCTGATGCTACCACGATGATATGACGAATACGAGGATGCGCTGCTAATGAGGCTTGTGTTGGTGCTGCTTTAGTGATTGTTGGCTCAGCATCGGTATTGTTAGCACTGCTATCAACGTTCGATGATGGTTTAGATTGAGACACCATCGCGTCAGTCGTTTTTGGCATTGCCTTTGGTAAGCTTGAACCTGAGCCTTTTTCTGGCGCTGGCAGACGCACATTCATATGAATCGTGGTAATGCCATGCGGATGTAGCAACTGTCCCAGCTCCTGTTGGATAGCTTCAGGATTACTATCTTTCGGCAGACGCAAGTCTAACGTGAGTGCATCGCCTTTACGCTCAAGGCCGGTGACCATGGTGGTAATACTGACCGAGTTTATCTCGTAACCCAGCAATACCTTATCGACAGCGCTGTCTCGTTCCGCTTGCAACTGCGGCGTTTCTTCTGTGGGCTTTTTTTTCATAAAATTAAACATAGCGACTATTGTTGCCTATACAAGTGGATAGGTGTGGCAAACTGCTTAAGGCATATCGCAGCATATCTAACACATGCTGGTGGTGAGCCGATAGAGCCATTTAGCCAAACCTTTTATCGTGCTAGTGTAGCTGAATTGAACGCATAAAAAAACCACAACGCCAGTAGGTCTGACTTTGTGGTTTTTAGCATTTACATATATCGCTTAATTCATAAACCAACCATGGCTGGCCACGATAGATTGTCCGGTAAATACGTTGGTTGGAAAAGCGGCTAAAAATAGTGCCAATTGGGCAATGTCTTCCACCGTGGTAAATTCTTTATCTACTGTGTTCACCAGCATAATATCGTTGATCACTGACTCTTCACTGATGCCCTTTTCAGCTGCCTGCTCGGGGATTTGCTTTTCTACCAAAGGTGTTTTGACAAAGCCTGGACAAATCACATGCGAACGTACTTTGTGTGCTGCACCTTCTTTGGCGAGTACACGACACAGACCTAGTAATCCGTGCTTGGCGGTAACATAAGGCGCTTTATATAATGAAGCCTCATGTGAATGAGCAGAACCCATATAAATGACCGTGCCACCTTTATCGCCTTTATACATGTGCTTAATCGCGGCTTTAGTGGTCAAAAATGCACCATCCAAATGGATGTTAAGCATTTTTTTCCAATCGCTAAATGCCATCTTATCGATAGGATCAATGATCTGAATACCGGCATTCGAAACCAAAATATCAATGCCACCAAAAGTATCAACTAGCTGCTGTACACCGTCATTTACCGCATCTTCTGACGTCACATCCATGGCAATCGCGAGAGCACGTCCACCAGCAGCTTCAATCGCATCAACGGTTTTCTGAGCTGCTTCAAGATTGATATCAGCAATACCAACTGCCGCGCCTGCTTTGGCATAAGTCTCAGCGATGTCACGTCCGATACCACTTGCAGAGCCAGTGACCAATGCTACTTTGCCTGTCAAATCTTGTTGTAATTGAGTCGCCATACATATTCCTTATAATGGTCTAAAATACTATTAATTTTTATAAAAATAGAACTGAATGAATACGCCACTATAATTATAGTGGCGTATTTATCTGCGGGATGAAGCTCATTGATTTTAAGGCAATCACATTACTGGATAATGTTGACGGGCGTTTTTTCTTGTAACTCATCAAAGCTCACACCATCTGCCAGCTCAACCAATTTTAACCCGCTGTCAGTAACGTCTAATACGGCAAGCTCAGTGATGATACGATCAACCACGCCTTTACCCGTCAATGGTAGTTCGCAATTGGCCAGAATTTTTGGGTCGCCGTGTTTATTGACTTGTTCCATTAGGACAATCACGCGCTGTACGCCTGCAACCAAGTCCATCGCACCACCCATGCCTTTGACCATCTTTTTGGGAATCATCCAGTTAGCAAGATCGCCTTTTTCTGAGACTTCCATTGCGCCCAATATTGCCAAGTTGACATGACCGCCGCGAATCATCGAAAAGGACTCTGAACTACTAAAATAACTGGCCCCTGCTTCTGCGGTCACGGTTTGCTTGCCCGCATTAATCAGATCGGCATCGACGGCATCTAATGTAGGGAACTCACCAATACCCAGCAAGCCGTTCTCTGATTGTAGCCATACGTCTACGCCTTCAGGAATATAGTTAGCGACTAGCGTTGGTAGACCAATGCCTAAGTTGACATAATAGCCATCTTGTAGCTCTTTTGCAGCGCGTTGCGCCATTTGCTCTCTTGTCCATGCCATGCTGATTTCCTTATTTTTTACGATATTCTATTTTTACTTATCTAAACGATGAGCTATCTAAACTGTCATGAATATAAAAACTGATTATTAGTTTCAAACATAGTTAAGCTTTAGTCGTGGTTTTTTCGATGCGTTTTTCAGGGCTATTATTCAATACAATACGTTGAACAAAGATACCCGGTAGATGCACTTCATCTGGATCAAATGTGCCCGTCTCTACAATCTCTTCAACTTCGACAATCGTGATTTTACCCGCCATTGCACAGTCTGGGTTAAAGTTACGAGCTGTTTTATTGAACATCAAATTACCCGCTTTATCGGCTTTCTGTGCTTTGATTAGTGCGACATCTGCGCGCAATGAATGCTCTAGCACATAAGTACGACCATCAAAATCACGAGTCTCTTTGCCTTCAGCAACCAACGTACCTACGCCTGTTGCAGTATAAAACGCAGGAATACCAGCACCGCCTGAGCGCAATTTTTCAGCTAATGTCCCTTGTGGCGTCAACTCAACTTCTAACTCGCCTGCCAAGTACTGGCGCTCAAACTCTTTGTTCTCGCCCACATAAGATGAAATCATTTTTTTGATTTGACGTGTCTGTAGCAATAGTCCTAGACCGAAGTCATCGACACCAGCGTTATTACTGATACAGGTCAGCTCTTTGACTTTGCTATCACGCAGCGCTTTGATTAATGCTTCTGGAATACCGCATAGACCGAAGCCACCGATCGCGAGCGTTTGCCCATCACTGACCACACCTTTTAGCGCTTCTTCGGCACTGCTATATACTTTTGATTGACTCATGCTTGTCTCCTTGCAAGTCTGTTTTTGTTATTAACGTCCATTATCTATCATGATTTATTTATTGTGCCAATCAATAGCGCATTGACTGTTTTAAATTTAAATCAATACATATTATATCGGTATATCACGTACAAAATACTTATGCTAACTTAACATATTATTTTCGTAGCGCCTAGTTGCTTAGTGATTAGAAAATAACCCCAAGAGGACGCGAGTCAACAAAGTATTCCTTATCCTTCAGTAATATCTCAACTGGATTTATGTTTAATAAAATACAATAAATAAGGTTTTTTGATTAATTTTATTGACCTACATCGATAAGCGCGACATACACGCTGTCTTAATTTTGCCAAGGAGGGCTATCATGTTTAGTAAATTTGCGATTGTCATTACCCTATTATTACTCATGTTTTTTGCTTATCGCGGTTATTCTGTGCTGATCTTAGCACCGATTATGGCGACGCTAGCAGTCTTACTATCAGGTGATTTTTTAAACACCATCTCCGCTTATACCGATGTCTTTATGGGCGCGTTAAGTGGGTTCTTACTCAAATTCTTCCCTATATTCTTGCTAGGGGCATTGTTTGGGCGTTTGATGGCAGACTCTGGTGCGGCAACTGCCATCGCCAATACCGTTGTCGAAAAGCTCGGTGCCAGCAAGGCCATTCTTGCGGTGATTTTGGTCTGTGCTATTTTGACCTATGGCGGGGTATCACTGTTTGTGGTGGCTTTTGCCATTTATCCTATTGCCAAGGACTTGTTCAGAGCAGCCGATATTCCAAAACGTTTGATTCCTGCTGCCATTGCCCTAGGGTCATTTACCTTTACAATGACTGCACTGCCAGGCACGCCAGCTATTCAAAACGCTATTCCAATTCCTTACTACAATACCAACGTATTTGCCGCGCCTATCTTGGGTATCATTGGCGGTACAATCATGTTTATCTGTGGTTGGTTGTGGCTTCAGTCACGTGCCAAAAAAGCCAATGCAGCGGGGGAAGGTTATGGTCAGCATGATGAAGAGGATGTAGGCGGCGTTGGAGCGGCTGCAAAAGAAGCTGAGGTATTAAACACTCATCACACTTCATTCACCGTTGCCATGATTCCGCTGATATTGGTCATTGGCTTGAACGCTATATTGACCTATGTGGTTTTCCCATCGATAGATTTCAGTAGCCTAAAAACTCAATTCCCAGATGGGTTTTTTATGGCTGGTTTATGACCATCAACATGCGGTGTAAACCTATCGTTCATGGCTAATAAATGCTTGCCAAATGAGAAGTAATTACCAAGGAATATCACAAAATTATCTGAATTACGGTATCATAGGCACACTTTTGGATTTTTTATTATTTTTAGAAGTTTTTAGCATTAACGATGTCACATCGATGAGCGATGAGCCGCTTAAGATGTTCGATAACTAACCCGTTTATATAAAAATATAGGTGATTTTGTGCGTGAGATTCTAGTAACCAGTGCGCTGCCCTACGCCAATGGCTATATCCATTTGGGGCATCTTGTAGAATATATTCAGACCGACATTTGGGTACGTGCGATGAAAGCGCAAGGCCATCAGGTCACCTATGTCTGCGCGGATGATGCACACGGTACGGCAATCATGCTCAAAGCAGAAGCCAATGGCGTCACGCCAGAAGAGCAAATTGCCTCAGTCAAAGCCTCACACGAAGCGGATTTTTCAAAGTTCCTGATCAATTTTGATAATTATCACAGCACTCATTCAGAAGAAAACAAACAGTTCTCTGAGCTGATTTATCGTCGTCTCAATGATGCTGGTCATATCAGCACAAAGGATGTCGAGCAACTATTTGATCCTGAAAAGCAATTATTTCTAGCTGATCGCTTTGTCAAAGGTACTTGTCCAGAGTGTGATTCACCAGACCAGTACGGCGATAACTGTGAAGTATGTGGCACCACTTATGATGCAACGGATCTAAAAGACCCACATTCGACACTGTCTGATGCAACCCCTGTCCTTAAAACTTCTAAGCATTATTTCTTTGATTTGCCAGAGTTTGAGCAGTTCTTACAGGACTGGACGCGCAGTGACAATCGTTTGCAAACCTCAGTCGCCAACAAGCTACAAGAATGGTTTGATGCAGGACTTACCAGCTGGGATATCTCGCGCGATGCGCCCTACTTCGGTTTTCAAATTCCAGATACCCCAAGCGATGAGCCAGACAAATATTTTTATGTCTGGCTTGATGCGCCAGTTGGCTACATGGCAAGCTTTAAAAACCTATGTGATAAGCGTGCGGGAACAGAGCAAGCGCTTGATTTTGACCGCTACTGGGCACAAGAAAACGAGCACAAAACCGAAGTTTATCACTTCATCGGTAAAGACATCGTTTACTTCCATGCCTTGTTTTGGCCAGCGATGCTAGCAGGTAGTGAACTGCGTACGCCGACTGGCGTCTTTGCCCATGGTTTCTTGATGGTCAATGGCGAAAAAATGAGTAAGTCACGCGGTACTTTTATCAAAGCCGAGACGTATGCTGAGCACTTACATCCTGAATATCTGCGTTATTACTTTGCCAGCAAACTGTCTGATAAAGTTGAAGACATTAACTTAGACTTAGAAGACTTTATGCAAAAGGTCAACTCTGACTTGGTTGGTAAAGTCGTCAATATCGCCAGTCGTAGTGCAGGGTTCTTGGTTAAGAAGTACGACGGCATGCTGTCAGAAATTTGCGTCGAGTCAGAGCTGTTAGAAGACATCACCAAAACGGGCGATGAGATTGCTGCTGCCTATGAGAATCGTGAATTCTCACGTGCTATGCGTTTAATTATGCAATGTGCGGACAAAGCCAACGAATACATCGATGCCAAAAAACCATGGTCATTAGCGAAATTGGAAGGTACTGAGCAAGAGGTTCAAGACGTCTGCTCAGTCGCTATCAATATCTTCCGTCAATTAATGGTTTATCTTGCGCCAGTGCTACCTGAATTGACTAATAATGCCAAAGTGTTTTTGAACCTTGATGACTTAAGTTTTGCCAGTCGTAATGAGTGGTTACTAGGTCATAAAATCAATAAGTTCAAACCATTAATGCAACGTATCGAAGAAAAAGATATCGAAGCGATGGTCGAAGATTCTAAAGCATCCTTAACTCAAGCAGACGCTCCTGCTGCGACTGACAATAGTAAGCCTGCCGCAAAAGACAAAACACCTGCAACAAATGCAGGTGCTGAGCAAACTGACTATATTGGTATCGAAGACTTTGCCAAAGTTGAGATGAAAGTCGCACACGTTTTAGAGTGTAACCATGTGGAAGGTGCTGATAAGTTACTACAGTTCACGCTAGATGTTGGCGAAGATAAGCCACGTAACGTATTTAGCGGTATTCGCAAGTTTTATGAGCCTGAGCAATTGATTAATAGGAAAGTGATTTGCGTGACCAACCTTGCCCCGCGCAAGATGAAATTTGGCGTATCAGAAGGTATGGTATTGTCAACTGGCGAGCCAAAGACCGGCTTAACAGTCGTTACCTTACCGGATGCTTGTGTTGTTGGCGACGTACTGGCCTAATACTAGAAGGATGTAAACTTGTCAAAGTTCTATACAGTTGATCGCTCAAATAATATAGATCAAAATATGGTCTTTTCGCTTCAAAAAAACTATTCTGACCATAAAATATGGACTGTTCAAGATATATATGATGAAGAAGATGCAATCGCTAGAATAGAACAGCTTTACCCTGAAGGTTTATCATTTCATGGTATACAATATTTAATCAAAGAGTGTCTAGTTATTTTTAAAAATATGACAAGGGAACCTTTACCATTAGCTCCCACAACACCGATGATTGAAGCCGTATTTGAGCTTGTCCGTCGAAATGAGTTTCCTCAACTTCCTTCTCGCCTGCAGTCAATGTTTGCATGGTGTAACTTAGATGATGCAAGAGAATTTAATTCGTCTTTAGGCGACAAACATTCTATATTCGAGGTAGAAATCAAAAATGCTTTTATAGCAGATCAAAAACTACTTTACTTAGGCGGCTCTGTTATTGGTACGTATGAAATGGCTCGTAAATACTGGTCAGGTGACAGAAGCAATAACTGTAAACTAGAAGCTGTTATACCTTTGCCTGCAGTTATTGGTAACAAAGTCTAGATATTATCATTAACATCATTTAAAAAAAGATGCCCTAAGTGGCATCTTTTTTTATGGCTGATTTAGCAAATGGCTAAAAACCAAGCCTGATACTTATCTGCTCAAAATATCGATGATCTGCAACGTATCATTAATCACCGTCACAATGTTGTTTTCTGGCGTACGAATACGAACGTAACGGTCATCATAACGATCTAAAACGACAGAACGGTCATAATCCCTTCTATCAATCTTGCCGACTACTCTATAACCGTATCTATCAAGATCACGCTTAAATGAAGCATTTGGGCTAGCATTGCGATAAGCGTTAATACTTGGGTGGGCGTTGCCATTATGCTTATAGTTTTTACTGACATGGGCAGAGTTACCTTTGCTATTACCATGTCCATTACCGTGCCCGTTTCCATGACCATCTTTTGCCATAGCAGGCAATCCAATCAAAGAAGTAGCAGTGATACCAGCGATGGTTAATAATTTGAGATTAGCAGTGTTCATTATATTATCCTTAAAATAGTCATTCGAAAAATTTAGATAAACTATAAGGTCTATTTTGTATTCACTATGGCAGCACAATGTCACCAAAATGACTGGATTATCTTTAGACTTATCATGTTTCTCGTATGAAAATTAGCTTACGTTAATTATGAAGTGAGTACGTAATAGATGCGTTGCTAGGCTGTAAGCGTTTTGCATATGGTTTGAGCAAACAAAAGTACCTTAGTGGCATCCTTTATATTTAGATCTACATAAGAGCTTCAATGCATTACGCGTCTTGATAAGATAAAAAGAAGTGATGATTTTTTTATTATCCATCACCATGACCGCCACACATTAATTTTTTATTGCGATAACTTACATTACTGTCATAATATGAACATAATAATCGATGGAACGATTACTTTATTTAATTGTTAGCCTGCTATCTCAGCATCAACATAGCATTGACTTGGCTAATCTGCATTCTTCAATATCATGGCAAAAAACCAAAGTACACCAAACAGATGAGCAAAATGAATACTATATAAGTTAGTAGGCTCAGTCAGTCTGGCAGTATCCATTTGGTTTTTGCGATTGATATAACCTATGAGTTAACCTAATAATGACTATCGCTTCTACTCTACGCTTAAGCCTATATGGCGTTGCTCTTAGTGCCATTAGCACACTTGGACTAATCGGCTGCTCAAACTCCTCTACCGAGACCGCAGCGACTGCTGAAAATAGCACGGCTACAGACAAACCTGCCAAATCAATTGCCATTACTCAAATCGTTGAGCATCCATCATTAGATGATATGCGCCGCGGGATTATTGATGAATTGGCAGATAATGGTTATGTCGAAGGTCAAAACCTAACTGTTAACTTTCAAAGTGCGCAAGGAAACACAGCGACTGCAGGACAGATTGCCAAACAATTTGCAGGAGACAACCCTGATGCGATCGTAGCAATCTCAACGCCTTCTGCGCAGTCAGTGGTAGCCGCGACCACCACTATCCCTATTATCTATACTGCTGTGTCAGATCCGCTAGGTGCCAAACTCATCACAGCAGATGGCAAGCCCTTTCAAAGCAATTTGACTGGACTATCAAGCCAGCTGCCATTAGAGCCGCAATTAGATTTATTACAGCAAATAAAGCCTGACTTAAAAACCATCGGTTATGTCTATAGCCCAGGTGAAGCAAACTCAGTGTCATTGCGTGAGAACCTAAAACAAGCTCTACCAGCAAGAGGTCTGTCCCTATTAGACATTCCTGCCAATCGTCCAACGGATATCGGTATGGCGACGCGCAGCTTGCAAGGACGCGCAGATATCATCTATACCTCATTTGACAACAATGTTGCTTCTGCCTTTGAGGCCATGACCCAAGCAGCAAATGAGCTCAAGTTACCGATTATCGCGTCTGATGAATTCAGTGTAAAACGCGGCGCGACTGCTGCGCTTGGTGTTAATGACTATGACTTTGGTCGTACCACTGGCAAGATGGTATATCGCGTGTTAAATGGCGAAGCGGTCAACACCATCAAACCTGAAGTCATGAATGACCTGACCTTATATGTCAGTCCTAAGCACGCCAAAACACAAGGTGTCAGCTTGCCAGCAGAGTTACTAAAAAACGCCATCAATGTTGATATTGATGCTGAAACCAAATAAAAAGTAGTAAGCTATCTATTAGCTCGTCAATTATTTATATAGTGTACGGACACACTATTATTTTAGGAGTAAGACCCATGTTGTCTCAAAATCGTTTTGGTCGTTTTAATTTCGGTAAGGCTTTATTATTAGGCGGTGTATGTACGGCTATCTTGACTGGTTGTAACCAATCAGCACAAGATGATGGCTCTACGGATGCTGCCGCTAGTGGTGATGCAGCGACAGCTATGAAGACCGTTGCTATTACCGCTATCGTCGAACATCCAGCGCTTGATGATGTACGTAAAGGTGTCATCGACGAGCTAAACGAAGCAGGCTTCAAGGACGGTGAAAACTTAACCGTTAACTTCCAAAGCGCGCAAGGAAACACTGCTACTGCTGGTCAGATTGCCAAGCAATTTGTCGCTGATGCGCCAGATGTTATCGTCGCTATCGCAACGCCATCTGCTCAATCTGTTGCCGCTTCTACTAGCAGCATTCCATTGGTATTCTCAGCAGTTACTGACCCAGTAGCAGCCAAACTGGTACCTAAGCTAGATGGATCTGGCACCAACGTTACAGGCGCATCAGATGCCCTACCGTACGAGCCACAGATTGATTTGATGCGTCAAATCATTCCATCATTAAAGAACGTCGGTTATGTCTATAGCCCAGGTGAAGTCAACTCAACGATTATCTTAAAAAATCTTAAAGAGAAGCTAACACCACTCGGTATCAATGTACTTGAAGCACCTGCACAGCGTAGTAACGACATTGCGATGGCAGCCCGTAGTCTCGAAGGTAAGGTCGATATGATCTATACTTCAACTGACAACAACGTGGTATCAGCGTACGAATCACTTTATCAAATCGCTAAACAAAGTAAGATTCCTCTAATTGCCTCAGACACTAGCTCAGTTGAGCGCGGTGCCGTTGCTGCACTAGGCGTGGACTACTATGAGCTTGGCCGTGAAACGGGCAAAATCGTTGTGCGTATCCTGAACGGTGAAAAAGCGGGCGCTATCCCTGTTTACACCCCGCAAGCGCTTAATCTATATGTCAGCCCAAAACATGCCAAAGAAGAAGGCATTACTTTGTCACAAGCGGTTATCGATAAAGCAAAAGAAGTGGTAGAATAACGCACCTTTATATTTAGCTCAGAGTAGCAGCCGTTATAAGATAGCCGTAACGCTTATTAATTGATCGTCTATCTTATGCTTCGATGTTAAATGTTAGACAAGAAACCCAGCTATGAATCAGTAGGCTGGGCTTCTTGTTTCAGTAACGCCTATTTCAATAAGCTTGTTTCGTATATTGCGGTATTTAGCTTGTGGCTTATCTGGTACTTGTTGCGTAAAATATACTTTACCTCATCGAATATTGCTGTTGCTTGAATCAGAGCTTTAAACCAAGGTAACTTATGATCGTTATTAATCGTGACCTGTTTTGGTTTACCCTAACCGCAGATTGCTTAATCTGTTAAATTCACCGCTTAGCTGTTTAGCAGGTAGATGATTTTGGCAATTGCCACTTACCTATCTTGATACCATACGCTAGACACTGGGTTATGACTTACTGATCTCTTATGTCTTTAATTGCTTTTTTTGGTGCGCTTGAAAGTGGTCTGATTTATGGCCTAGTCGCACTCGGTGTGCTGATTTCATTTCGTACACTCGACTTTCCTGATTTGACCGCTGACGGTAGTTTTCCGTTAGGCGGCGCCGTCGCTGGCATTTCTATCGTCGCTGGTATCAACCCGTGGATCGCCTGTGCTTTTGGTATGTTAGCAGGGTCAGTCGCTGGTATCGTCACCGCATGGCTGCACGTCAAGCTCGGTATCCTGCAACTGCTCGCTAGTATCTTGGTGATGGTCGCTCTATATTCTGTCAACCTACGCATTATGGGTGCGCCAAACCTACCTTTGCTTGGTGAGACGACGGTATTTAGTAGCTTAGTCACTGACGGCAATGGTTATTGGATGCGCTGTCTGATTATCGGTGTCGTCGTCGCGCTCGCGATGTTATTTTTAAACTGGTTTTATAGCACCGAAACTGGGCTATCGATGCGCGCTACTGGCTCAAACTTAAGAATGGCACAGGCGCAAGGTATCAATACCTCATGGATGACCATCATCGGTATGGCGATTTCTAACGGCTTGATTGCCTTAGCGGGTGCGCTATTTGTCCAGACCCAAGGCGGCGCTGATATCTCTATCGGTATCGGTACCATCGTCATTGGTCTAGCAGCGGTCATCATCGGTGAGACCATCATTCCTGCCAAGCGTATTTGGCTGATTACCTTTGCCGTTGTTGTCGGCGCGGTACTGTATAAGCTATTTATTCAGGTCGCACTATCAAGCGATACGCTACGTAGCATCGGCTTTGGACCACAGGATTTGAACTTGATTACCGCATTGCTCGTGGTACTAGCCTTAGTATTGCCAAAAGCGAAAACCAAGTTTTTATCACGCAAAGTTCGCGCCTAATGACAGTCAAAGCAAGTATTGATAATACTTGTGACGCTTGAAGAGATAATAAGGAATAACGATTATGATGCAAGCCACCGATTTACGGTTGACCTTTAACCCAGGCACGCCAATCGAAAACCCTGCCCTACGTGGTATCAGCTTAAATATTGCTGATGGTGAATTTGTCACTGTCATCGGTACCAATGGCGCAGGTAAATCTACTTTTTTGAACGCGGTAAGCGGTACGACGCGTGTCGATAGTGGCTCAATCTTGCTAAATGGCATTGATGTGACCAAAAAGTCTGCTCATCAACGCGCGCATTGGGTTGCTCGTGTCTTTCAGGATCCGATGGCGGGCACTTGTGAAGCGCTCACGATTGAAGAAAATATGGCTTTGGCCTACAAACGCGGCGGTAATCGCGGTCTGAAATTTGCACTGAATCAAAACAACCGCGATTTGTTCCGAGAAAAACTATCCGTTTTAAAGTTAGGTCTAGAAAATCGTCTAACCGATCGTATGGGTCTACTCTCTGGTGGTCAACGTCAGGCAGTAAGTCTTCTAATGGCATCATTGCAGCCTTCTAAAATCTTGTTGCTTGATGAGCATACTGCAGCTCTTGATCCAAAGACTGCGGCTTTTGTCTTAGAATTGACTGATAAGATTGTCACGGATAATAAACTGACTACGATGATGGTTACCCACTCTATGCAACAAGCATTGGCACATGGTACACGCACCGTTATGCTGCATCAGGGTCAAGTCGTGTTGGATGTGGCTGGTGACATTCGCAAAGGCATGACCGTACATGATCTACTCGATATGTTTGAGCAAACACGTGGCGAAAAAGTTGAAGACGACAGTTTGATTTTGAGCTAAGTTTTTAAGCTAATGCTTTCCATGACTTACGACTTATAAATTTGTACCTGTCGGATATAATCATTTCCGATAACTTCAAAGACCTTCAAGAGAATTGATTTTTCTTGGAGGTTTTTTGTTATCTATAGTTAATGATCATATGAACTTTTCACTGACCATTATATAGTTGTCGTCTATCAAAGCTTCGCTATTGTCATCTATCTATGAGGTCTGTCATGCGCAAAATTCCTATCTACTCCCACCCTGCTGCTGGTTGGCCTGCGCTGATCTCATCTACCCAAAAACTAATGGACTATAAGACATTTTTGCGTGGCGGTATAAGTGTATTTAAAAGCAATCAGCCGCAAGGCGGATTTGACTGCCCAGGCTGTGCTTGGCCTGACCATAAGTCGCACAAAGCCATCGATGTCTGTGAAAACGGCATTAAAGTCATTGCCAGTGAGACCATGACCCACAAAGCAGATGCCGAGTTTTTTGCGAGACATACTGTCACTGAACTACAGGGATGGACTGGTTACGAGCTGGAACACAGTGGACGTTTATCAGAGCCGATGTATTACGATGCGGCGCAAGATCGCTATGTTCCTATCCCTTGGGAAGCCGCTTACAGCTTAATCGCTGAGCAGTTAGGACAGCTTGATTCACCTGATGAGGCATTATTTTATACATCAGGCCGTGTGACTAACGAGCCTGCCTTCTTATTTCAATTGTTCGTACGCTGCTTTGGTACCAATAATTTGCCTGATTGCTCAAATATGTGTCACGAGCCAACCTCAGTAATGCTAAGCAGACAGCTAGGTATTGGTAAAGCGACGGTCATGCTAGAAGATTTTGAGCAAGCCAAGCTGATATTGATGTTTGGGCAAAACCCAGCGACCAACCATCCACGTATGCTAGAGATGCTCGCCCATGCGCATGAGCAAGGCTGTCGAATCATCTCAATCAACCCGATGCGTGAGCAAGGTTTAAGCAAGTTCAGAAATCCACAAAAACCAACTCACATGGCAGCCGGTCAAAGTGCTGATATGGTCGATGACGTTATTCAAATTCAAATCGGCGGTGATGCAGCCTTATTGACGGGCATTGCCAAGTGGTTAATCGAAAACGATAAAATAAATCATGAGTTTATTACCACTCATACTTCAGGCTTTGAACCTCTAAAACAGTGGCTAACAGAGCAATCATGGTCAGATATCACACTTGGCTGCGGTATTTCTCAGACAGATATTATCAATCTCGCTGAGCTGGTAGCTGATAGTCCAGCAACGATTTGCACTTGGGGCATGGGCATTACTCAGCATGTACAGGGTGATGATAATGTCGCGATGATTACCAACTTGCTCCTGCTGATGGGTATGATTGGTATCGACGGCGCTGGTGCATCCCCAGTACGTGGGCACTCCAACGTACAGGGCGATCGCACTATGGGTATCCATGAGCGTCCTAGCAAAAGCTTACTAGACAGTTTAGAGCGTGTGTTTAAGCACCCTATGCCACAAGAACATGGCTACGATGTCGTCACAGGTGCCAAGGCTCTTATCGCAGGTAAATTGAAAGTCTTTATGGGCATGGGTGGTAACTATGCAGTGGCCGCCCCTGATACCAGCGCGATTGAGCAAGCCTTAACCACTACTCAGCTTAATATATTTGTCGGTACTAAGCTCAATGAGACCATGCTATACCCCGGTGCTAACAATTTGATCCTACCTTGCTTAGGCCGTACCGAACGTATTGTCACAACAAAGGGTGAGCAATTTGCCACTATCGAAGACTCCATGTGTCAGATCGTACCCACTCAGGGCAAACTCAAACCTGTTAGTGATACTCTAAAATCTGAAGCTCAAATCGTAGCGGATATTGCGACCCATGTACTCGGCGCCGACTCGTCTATTCCTTGGCTTGCGATGAGTGAGGATTTCGATATTATTCGGGACTATATCGCTCAAGCGATTAATGGATTTGAAGACTTCAATCAGCGTATTCGTACCTCTGAGCGTGGCTTTCATTTGTATCATGCGGCGCGTCATCGTGTATGGAATACCGAAAGCGGCAAAGCCCAGTTTGAAGTCCCACAATATCCGATTACTTTTGTCGCTGCACAAATGGCAGCCGCAAACGATATCGATGATGTTGAAAATACAGCGCAAAAGATTTGGCAATTGACCAGTGTCCGCAGCCATGACCAATTTAACACTATGATTTTTGGGTTTAAAGACCGCTATCGTCAGACGGATCGCCGTGATGTGCTGTTCATGCATCCCGATGAAATAAGTCGTTTAGGTTGGCAAAAAGGTGACCGTGTTATAGTCACTCGCCAGCGTGCTAAAGATAGCCTAGAGCAACCACGCATATTGGGCCCATTGGTATTGAGCGAGATGGATATTGCCTCTAACGCTGTCGCCGCTTACTACCCTGAGTGCAATGATCTCTTTGATTTGGAGACACATGCGCCAGAATCTCATATCCCAGCGTACAAATCGACGACCGTCGTTTTAGAGCGCGTAGAGGCAAATACATCAATAGCTACGCCTGCGTAAATCATACTGCGGAGAGCCGATGAGAATGACATTTTCATTGGCTACTCCTCTAAATGACCATAAACACACTCATATTTCTAGGCCATGATAAACCGTGATAACCATTGAAAATAACGCTCAGCAAAGTGAGGCTCTTATCGACCCTACTATGATAGATAACTCAACTAGCACTAAGATAGTTACACCTGAGCTGTCTAACGATGAGAGGTTGTCAGAGAGACCACTTGCTCGTAGCCACTTAGCACAAAAGCATCATTACCCGTCAGTTAGCAATAACCCTACTCATGACTCTCACCTTCAAATTGAATCTCAGACTACTAGCTTAGCCGTAGAAGCTGCGGTCTCTATCATTATTAATGGGATTCATTATGCTGTGTTGATGGCCAGTCCTCATCAGTTAGAGTATTTGGCTGTTGGGTTCTTATTTAGTGAAGGCTTAATTCAATACAGTCACGAGTTACTCGACTGGGAAGTGACTCACCTTGCAGATATCGCTAGCTACCAGAAGTTTGCTCAAGATTCGAATGATGAAAGCCTTGACTCAGTATCAATTGAGCAAAGCTTAGAACAATTTCAAGATTACGATATATATGTCGTTAAGTTGGTATTGAGCCAACGCTGCCATCAACGTATCCAAGCACAGAAACGTCAGCTCGCAGGGCGTACAGGCTGCGGTATGTGCGGTATTACTGGACTAACGCAAGCTTTGCCTGATTTAAGTACTTACTCACAAGACCATTTACACCATGAACATAACCAACAGACAGGTATAAATGGCATTCAAACGAGCGCACCAAGTCTTGACTCCCTATTGGCACTGCGTCAACAAGTGGATGCCGCGCAACATACGCATCAACTGACAGGTGCGGTACATGCCGCAGCGACGATACATAATCAGCAGCTACATTTATTCGAGGATGTAGGCCGCCATAATGCACTTGATAAACTCATCGGTTGGCAATTACGCCAAAAAGCAGACGTTAGCTGTGTGCTTATGACTTCGCGTCTCTCTATTGAACTGGTTCAAAAGTCTATTCGAAGTCAAATCCCGTGGCTAGTTGGCATGTCAGCGCCTACCAGTACAGCAGTGCGCGTGGCTGAGCGTTATGGCCTTGGATTGGCTGGATTTTTACGTGATAACCGAGTCACTTACTATACCAAACAAGATAATATATAAAAATTCACTTCTACTTGTTCATTGAGAGCAACCATCATCTATCGCTCATTATCTATTTTTCTAATGAAAGCTTCAGCTAACCATTCATGGTTATAACTTAGCTCATAGCGATATATCACTCGATGCTACTAATAATAAAACCTTATCTTTCAATGCTTTATTAAAAATATTATTAAATCTCTTTAAATAAATACTTATATATCATCTTCGGTCATTGTTTGGTAAATATCGGATAATGTTTGAGGTTAATGACATAATAGGTTACTCTTATCCCGCAAATATGTTACAGGCACTTAACAAATATGTAGTTTTATTTATTAATGCCGCTTAGTAACACATCAATCGCAATAGATGAGTAGAGATTTCTCAGCTATTGTTTATTACAGCTGATAAGGCTGTCTAAATCGAGTTCGGGTCATTTTATCATGGCTTAGTGCTTATTCGTAATTCCGCTATAGACACTCATCACATGAGTTTTCTTTAGCATGTAGCTACCTTTGTGTATGCCTATTAATAGCGTGATGGTTTACCCATTAACTGACGCCTATTGAAAGTAGTCCCTGTCTTTTTGATTTGACAGTATCTGTCTCATTAAGATTTGGGCGTAACACTTAGCATTTGCTTACCACTGCAGTTGGTATTTTCGCTATTTATATTAGCCACATACGTTCGGTATGAGGACTGTGTAGGCTATGCTGTATTCCTAATGGTTTGGTATCTTTCATTTTTGCTGAACTTTATTCATCAACTAACAATTGCGAGGTCTGAGTTTGAAAACTGAGTCATTGTTCCAATTTTCATCATTAACGATTATTTTATTATTATTAGCATTTTATGGCGGCACCTATTTACTGTCCTTATTAATCAAAAAAGATAAAGAGACCACTTCTGGATTTATGGTCGCAGGTCACGGTGTTGGCTTTGGTATGGGTGCAGCCAGCATGACCGCCACTTGGATTTGGGCAGCCTCATTTTACGCTGCGGCCACCTCTGGCTATAAGTACGGCGTATCAGGGCCGATACATTATGGCTTTTGGGGTGCATTGATGATTTTATTCATCTACCCTTTTGGTATGCGCTTTCGTGAATTGGCACCAGATGGCCATACACTAGGTGAACTGATTCATGCCCGCCACGGTTCATCAAGCCAATTAATCTTAGCCATATCCAACATTATGGGCAGTTTAATTAGCTTGATGGTCAACTTTACTGCTGCTGGAGCCTTGGTATCTGTTCTTTCGCCATTATCTTTCCAAACAGGGGTAATGATTGCAGGTATTGGTGTCCTAAGTTATACGCTAACATCAGGCTTTCGAGCATCCGTCTTTACGGATTTCGCCCAGTTGGTCGCTCTAATGGCCATTGGTATTGTCATTATCCCAGCGGTATTATTTGCTATGGGCGGCCCTGAAGTTATGGTTAGCGGCCTGTCAAACCTGACTTTGGAGCAACAGAATTTCTTTTCTTCTGAGGCATTCTTTCAACAAGGTGCGCCTTATTTTGTAGCGGTATTGGCATATGCTATTGGTAATCAAACCATCACTCAGCGCCTATTTGCTATTGATAAGACCAAAATCAAAGCAACGTTTATCACTGCTACGGTTGGCTATGCGGGTATCGTCATCGGCCTTGGTATGATTGGATTAATGGCTGTGACTATTGGTGTTGAACCACTCGATGGCAATATGAATAACCTAATCCCTCAAATGGTTAGTACTTATCTACATCCAGTCTTTATTGCATTATTTTTTATTTTAGTGATTGGTTCATTGTCCTCAACTGCTGATTCAGATTTGTCAGCGCTATCAACTATTATGATGGCGGATGTCTACGGTAAAAATATCGCCAAAAAAGGCCATGTTAAACCTAAAACAATGATGCTAATTGGTCGCGGCACGATGATTGTTGCGACAGCAGCTGGACTAATTTTTGCGAGCTTTAAGCTTGATATTCTCGTCATGCTAGTATTTGTTGGTGCACTATGGGGGGCTATTGTCTTCCCTGTTATCGCCAGTGTGTTTTGGAATCGCGTCACCAACACTGCCTTTACCTCAGCAGTTATCGTCGGACTACTCTTATTTTGCGTTGCCCGTTTCGAATTACTCCCAATCACTGGTGTCACCGCCCTATTCTTTGAAATACTGGCCAGTGTCGGTGCAGCGGTTGTTATTGGGCTAATGGTCTTTGGATTCTTAGGTCGTAAGATTGGCATGGTCGCCGCAGTTATCACGCTAGTGCTGATGCTTATCTTCGCTACTGGCTTCTTACGTCAATATATGGTCCTGCTAGCCTCTCTAACAGCTTACGGCGCTAGTACCGTCGTCTGTGTGATTATCAGCCTGATGGGAGACGAACACTTCGACTTCGACTTAATTAAGCAGCGTGTGGGCAATTACGATAAAAAGTCGGAAATCCCATCGTCACTTAAATCTTAAATCAAAGTCGCTTTATCCAAGTGCCGATTGGCCAGAAGTATTTGGCTAATCGCTACTTACTTAGCGATATTATAAGGAGATATCATGGACAACGTTTTTATCTACGGCTTATATATCTTAATTTGGCCCGCCATTACTCTTGGCGTACTCGTATTAATTTGCACGGCCACTTATCGTGATGTGAAAAGTGCCAAACGTAACAATAAAGATATAGTTTAGCGCACTATATTTTAAACCATCATCATTAAACACTGGTTTACTAATAGTTTGAAAAAGCCTATTAACAGTATAAACGCTTCTAAATTGGGGCTAAA